>JBGPKR010000038.1:0-24768 GCA_041486045.1 Chitinophagaceae bacterium
CGTTTCGTATTTATTATTTGAAATTTTTTTTGTTTTCGTTTTGTTACATTCTTCAATCGCTAAGAAATACGATTCGAAATAATTTCAGAATTCAGACAAAAATCACGAATATCACGCCCCACTATCATCTATCATCTTTTATCTATCATCTTCCCTCTATTCTCTTTTCCCAATCACTACCGCCCCAACCATTGCACTCAAAAATAAAATACTGCTTATCTCAAACGGCACTACATACGTGCTGAATAATTCCTTTCCCAGGTTCTTAATCAGGCCAATACCTCCTTCATTCACCAAAGCCTGTTGTTGTTTTATATCAGTATTTTTTAATGCCGCAACCAATACCAGCAATAAACATCCGCCGGCTACCGCACCCGCCATTTTTAACCAACGGTTTTTCCGCGGTTCTGTTTCCTTGTTCAGGTTCATCAGCATGATCACAAACAGGAAAAGTACCATGATAGCCCCGGCATACACAATGATGTTTACAATAGCCAGGAATTGTGCATTTAATAATATGTAGTGCCCGGAAATAGCAAAAAAGGTGGCGATCAGCCACAGCACACTATATACCGGGTTCTTGCTGCTGATCACCATGAGGGCGCTGAACAGGGCCACTACAGAAAGCAACCAGAATAATATTTGAGTGATACTCATTTCTCTTAAGCCATTAGTCGTTCTTAGTTCTTTACTGGTTTTTCTCCCAATGCTTTTTGATAAGCTTCAGGTTGTTCTATCGGATGCGGTATCAGTAAATCTTCTTTCTTATATATAAATCCTTTTCTTCCATAGTTGGCCGGTGCAAAGGTCTCTGATAAATAGATCGCATCTTTTGGGCAGGCTTCTTCACACAATCCGCAAAAGATACATCGCAACATATTTATTTCATACTTCGCTGCATATTTTTCTTCCCGGTATAAATGTTCTTCGCCGGGTAATCTCTCTGCAGCTTCCATCGTGATCGCTTCGGCCGGGCAGGCCACTGCACACAAACCACAGGCGGTACAATTCTCCCTTCCTTCAGCATCCCTGTTCAGCACCTGTAAACCACGAAACACTTTGGAAAATGATCTTTTTTCTTCGGGGTATTGAATGGTCGCTTTCTTTTTAAACAGGTGGCTGATGGTAATGCCCATGCCCTTCAGGATATTCCAGAGATAAATGCTCTCCAGGAAAGTCATCGGCTTACGGTCAACCTGTTTTGCTCTTTGTGTTAACATATGCCCCCATCCCCTAAAGGGGTGTCTTTAAAATTTTCGCAAATATAAATCTAATGTCGCCAGCCAATTACTACTATCATCGCCCGTTGCGTCGCACACTTCATCGTTCTGTTCGCTACTCATCTTGTTTCGAATACCAAATCATTCCTCACACTTTCCTTATCCGAATTTATATTGAACCCCTACGGGGTTCTGATTGATTCATTTCATTTCTTGACCCCGGATTTCATCCGGGGCTACCAACATTTTACCCCTACGGGGTAAGTATCCCTGCATTTAAGAACTCTTAAATCCAGTTCAACATCTTCAAGTAAGCTGGCCCTGTGCCGCAGCAAAGCCCCTCCTTCGGAGGGGTTTGGGGAGGCTTTACTTTTTCAACCACAGTATCACCGCCGCTGTTACGATCATATTCAGCAACGCCAATGGTATCAGTTTCTTCCATCCCAGGTTCATCAACTGGTCATAACGGAAACGGGGAATCGTCCACCGTATCCACAAAAACACAAACAACATGAATGATATTTTGATCATCAGCACACTGAAACTGATAAATGACATCCAGAATGAACTTAATCCCCAGGATGCTTCATTCACAAAAGGAATATCATACCCGCCGAAAAAGATCGTTACCATTACTGCACTGCTGATGAACATATTGATGTATTCAGCAAATAAATAAAAGCCCAGCTTCATGGATGAATATTCCTGGTGATAACCAAAATTCAATTCATTTTCCGCCTCAGGCAAATCAAACGGTGTCCGGTTACATTCCGCCAATGCACATACAAAAAATATTAAAAAGCCCAGCGGCTGATAAATGATATGCCAGCCATGCTGCACCTGGTTAGCCACGATCTCACTCATCCTTAATGAACCGGTCATAAACAGAACAGCGATCAATGCCAATCCCATGGGTAATTCATAAGATACCATTTGCGAAGCGCCCCGGATAGCAGCTATCAATGAGAATTTATTGTTCGATGCCCATCCCCCGATCATAATTCCGTACACACCCACACTCACGATACCAAACACCAGCAAAATTCCCATATCCACATCAGCCACCTGCATCGGAATGACATTTCCCCCTTTTGTAATAAATGGGGCCGCCCAGGGGATAACCGTACTGGTCAGCAAGGCTGTTATCATCGCCAGTGCCGGGCCAAGGATAAATAAAAACTTATTTGATGTTAACGGAATGATCTCTTCTTTAAAAAATAATTTTCCACCATCGGCAAGTGGCTGAAAAATCCCAAACGGCCCCGCCCTGTTGGGCCCGCGACGATCCTGCAGCCAGGCAGCCACTTTTCTTTCTGCATAAGTGGTGTACATAGCAATAAAGAATGACAGACCGACAATGCAGAATATCAGGATTGCTTTCCCTAAAATGAACCACAAGTCAATTGACAGCAGGTACATATTTTAATATTATTGTTCTTTTTTTTCAAACGTCTTACTAGTTGCCGGTCCTTCTATCAAACTTAAATCTATTGAAGGATCGTTCACATCACTGATGCTGTGAATGTCCATCAGTAATTTCGGGTCCCGCCCTCCCATTACATCAGCAATCGTTTCTTTGGGTGTAACTAATCTTGGGTATTTCCCCTGTGCGATCACCGAATGACGGTTAATAGAGCTGAGTCCTTCGATCACCCAATCACTTGTTTTCTTTTTATCAAAACGGCAGCTATTGCATATCCAGCCTGGTTTACCATCATAACTCTGCACTTCACCCCATTCATCTTTTCTTGCTGTTACCCTTAACACTTCATCACCACGTTGCCATAAGGTTACTTTGCCGCAACATTTATCGCACTCACGGTGTGCATCCACAGGTTTAGTAAACCACACACGGTTCTTAAACCGGAAAGTTTTATCAGTCAATGCTCCAACCGGGCATACATCGATCATATTTCCGCTGAAGTCATTATCAATCGCCTTAGAAATATAAGTAGAGATTTCTGAATGGTCACCCCTGTCCAATATGCCATGCACCCGCTGGTCGGTCAGTTGGTCGGCCACATAAGTGCAACGATAACAAAGAATACATCTTGTCATATGCAGTTGTATGTAAGGACCAATATCTTCTTTCTCAAAAGTTCTTCTTTTGAATTCATAACGGGTGCCTTCCTTGCCATGCTCATAACCCAGATCCTGCAAATGACATTCACCTGCCTGGTCGCAGATGGGACAATCCAAAGGATGATTAATCAACAAAAATTCCACTACCCCATTTCTTGCATCAGTTACTTTTTCACTCGTAATATTTTTCACCAGCATCCCATCCATTACATTGGTACGGCATGATGCAACCAACTTAGGCATTGGTCTTGGGTCTGCTGCGGAACCTGCTGCAACTTCCACTAAACAGGTACGGCATTTACCACCGCTTCCCTGCAATTTGCTGTAATAGCACATGGCAGGTGGTGTCACATCACCGCCGATTTTGCGGGCAGCATTCAGGATGCTTGTTCCGGGTTCAACATCAATTGTGATGTTATCAATGGTTACCTTAAAAAGTTTTTTCTCTTCAGCCATACATTTCTTTTATGCAGGTGTCGCCACCTTTAAAGGATCAGCATAATGCGCTAATCCAAAATTTCTTCTTTGTGCATCATCAGGATCAGTGATATGCCATTCAAACTCATCCCTGAAATGCCTGATCGCTGCTGCCACGGGCCATGCTGCTGCATCACCCAATGGACAAATTGTATTGCCTTCGATCTTTCTTTGTATATCCCACAACAGATCAATATCACTCATCTTCCCTTTCCCTGTTTCAATGTTCCAGAGTATTTTTTCCATCCATCCTGTTCCCTCCCGACAAGGTGAACATTGCCCGCAACTTTCATGACGATAAAACCTGGCCAGGGTATAAGTATGCCTTACCACACACTGCTTATCATCCAATACAATAAAACCTCCCGAACCCATCATAGAGCCGGATACAAAACCACCATCGGCCAAACTTTCATAGGTCATCATTCTTTTCTCTCCCTTCACCGTCGTCAATAAAAGATTCGCCGGTAAAATAGGAACTGATGAACCGCCGGGAATACAGGCTTTCAACTTTCTTCCGTTGGCAATGCCTCCGCAATATTCATCACTGTAAATAAATTCTTCAACCGGGATGCTCATTTCAATTTCATACACGCCTTGTTTCCGGATATTACCGCAAGCCGAAACTAATTTTGTACCGGTTGATTTACCGATACCAATTTTTGCATATTCGCTTCCTCCATCATTTATAATAGGAACAACGGCAGCAATGGTTTCCACATTATTGACCACCGTCGGGCAATCCCATAAACCTTTTACTGCCGGGAAAGGTGGTTTGATCCTTGGGTTACCTCTTTTACCTTCAAGTGATTCCAGCAATGCTGTTTCTTCGCCACAGATATAAGCGCCGGCTCCCCGGTGGATATAAATTTCACAATCAAACCCGCTGCCCAGGATATTTTTACCAAGCCATCCATTATTTTTTGCCTCCGCAATGGCCTGTTCCAAAATGCCAACGATCCAGGCAAACTCTCCCCTGATATAAATGTAGGAACGGGTTGATCCGATCGCAAAGGAGGAAACAATAATTCCTTCGATCAGCAAATGCGGGATGAATTCCATCAAATACCTGTCCTTAAAAGTTCCCGGTTCGCTTTCATCGGCATTTACTACCAGGTATCTCGGTACTCCTGCAGGCTTGGCCAGGAAACCCCACTTCATCCCCGTTGGAAAACCGGCGCCACCCCTGCCCCGCAACCCGCTTTTCTTCACTTCTTCGGTAACTGCGTCAGGAGCCATTGTCTTCAATGCCTTCTCCACACTTCGATAACCTCCTTCACGGCGGTACACATCATAGAGCCTGATGTTTTCAATATGAACTTTGTCCAATAATAATTTTCGTCCCATATGATTTGCGAGGCGAAGCCGAAGCAATCTCCCCGTATTTTTTGGTTCAACTATTTTATCCTCTCACCGCCTGTCTGGCAAACAACAACCATCTCTTTCCTTTCCTCACCCACACTTCCAGCACTTTCAAATGATAGCTGCCGGTATTTCCATTCAACGTCACATTTATATCCGCCACAAATCTTGCATTCGCCATATTGCCATTTATCATCAGCTGCAGGCTGTCTTCTTTATAACTATGATAATTCACATACCCTGTTTCCAGGTTTTTGATCATATCCGTTTTTGTTTCCACCCAACCGTTGCTATGCCCGTAACTCAGTGCTTTATCCGTTTGCTGGTTGATAGAAACCGTATTCTTTGATACCAATGCCTGGTGAAATTCTTTCAGGGTTGTTGAAAGTTTTTCATTATCTGCTTGCGCATTGGCAACAACAGCACTTAGTAAAAGAACTATGACTAATAACCTTTTCAAGCTTTTAGTTTTTTGCCGCAGCATTTTGCCTGCATTCATCCACTATCGCATCTACTTTCTCTTTTGTCAAATGCTCCCGGTAATTTTTTCCCAATTGCATCATCGGGGCATAACCACAGGCACCTAAACATTCCACCGTCTTCAAGGTAAACAAACCATCTGCTGTTGTTTCACCGGGTTTGATTCCCAGCTTATCATAGATGTATTTGATTATATCATCACTTCCGTTCAGCATGCAGGGCCCTGTCTGGCAAACTTCAAACATATACTTGCCAACCGGCTTCAGATTATACATGCTGTAAAAAGTAGCCACTTCATATACTTCAATAGATTCCAGTTGTAATAAAGAAGCTACATAATCCATTGTTTCAGTACTCAGCCAGCCGCCGAATTCCTGTTGCGCCAGGTGCAGCACAGGAATAACAGCGCTTTTCTGTTTGCCTTCCGGGTAAAAATTAATTATCCGGTCTACTTCTTTTAATTTTTCGTCTGAAAATTTCATTTGCACATTTTCATATTTTCAAATTAGCACATTTGCTATGCATCCATTTCCCCTGCTATCAGGTTCAAACTGCTCATCGTCATAATGGCATCACTCAACATTCCGCCCTTTGTCAATTCTTCAAAAGCCTGGTAATAAATAAAACAAGGTCTCCGGAAATGCAAACGGTAGGGCGTCCGTCCGCCATCACTGATCAGGTAAAATCCTAATTCACCATTTGCTCCTTCCACAGACTGGTATACTTCACCAGGAGGAATTTCTGTTTCTCCCATCACGATCTTAAAATGATAGATCAGCGCTTCCATCTTGGTATATACATCTTTTTTTTCCGGCAGATAATATTCCGGCACATCTGCATGAAATACATCCGCTTCCTTTCCTTTAAAATCCTGCACCTTTTGATATGCCTGCTCAATAATACTCATGCTCTCCCACATTTCCTTTCCCCTGACCAACCAACGATCATAATTATCGCCGGTAGTTCCAACAGGGATATTAAATTGAAAATCTTCGTAACTGCTATAAGGTGTATGCACCCTGATATCATAATCCACACCGGCTGCCCGGAGGTTTGGCCCTGTAAAACCATAATTCAACGCCCTGTCTGCACTGATGGCGCCGGTAGCTTTGGTTCTTTCCATGAAGATCCTGTTACGCTGAAACAAATTTTCAAACTCTTTCAGTACCCGGGGATATTCTTTTAAAAACTTTTCCAGTTTTTGAAAAGCAATATCATTAAAGTTTCTTTCAAAACCACCGATGCGGCCCATGTTGGTTGTCAGCCTTGCCCCGCAAACCTCTTCATATATTTCATAAATAAGTTCCCGGTACTGCATCACATACAGGAATCCTGTGTAGGCTCCGGCATCCACACCTACAATAGAATTGCAGATAAGGTGATCAGAAATTCTTGCCAGCTCCATGATGATCACCCGGAGGTAATCAACCCGTTTCGGTGTTTTTACCCCCAGCAATTTTTCGCAGGTCAGGTGCCAACCCATATTATTGAGAGGAGAAGAACAATAGTTCAGCCGATCCGTTAATGTGGTTATCTGGTAAAGTGGCCTGCGTTCAGCAATCTTTTCAAATGCCCGGTGGATATAGCCAACGGTTTGTTCAGTGGAAACGATCCGTTCACCATCCAATTCAAGAATATTCTGAAACACGCCATGTGTGGCGGGGTGGGTAGGTCCCAGGTTCAGCGTGGAAGTTGTTTTCTCAATACTTCCTTCCGGTAATTTGATATGATGTTCTGACATTGCTTTCTTGCGAGTCCCGCAATAGCGGGACGAAGCAAACTCCCCGTTTTTTAATGTTTATTTTTATTTACCCGGCTACATTACTACTATCATCTTCGTTGCGTCGCACACTTGTACGTTCTGTCCGCTACTCATCTTGTTTCGAAAACTCCTATCCCGATCCTGCTTTTCTTTTCTCCATTAATATATCGCCCCTGCGGGCTCTGCTACATTCGACATTTTCATTTCCCCGGATTTCATCCGGGGCTACCAACATTTAGCCCCTCTGGGGCTATCTTCCAAACATCTCATCATCTTTATCCACCCTTGACTGGTCTTCCAATGGATATTCTTTCCGCATCGGGAAATAATCCATTTCCTCTACATTCAGTATGCGTTTCAGATTCGGATGACCAATAAAATTCACCCCGTAGAAATCATAGGTTTCCCTCTCCATCCAGTTAGCCGCAGAAAATAATCCTGAAGCCGTATAAATATCCGGTTGATTAATATCCGTAAACACTTTGAACCGGATGCGGACATTATCGATCAGATTATGCAGGTGATAAACCACCACCAGTTCCTTTCCTTTTTTATCCGGGAAATGAACCCCGCAGAGGTCTGTCATGAAACGAAATTTCAGCTCCTCATCATCATATAAAAAATTAAGCACCTTCAGGTTCATTTCCTTCGGTGCTTCAAAGCTGAACATGCCATAGGGTTCTTCGAAATTTGAAATTTGTTCTCCGAATTTCTCAACCAGCCTTTCTTTGATATGTTCGTTAGTCAACATGAAGCCTTTAGCCTTTAGCTGTTAGCCTTTAGCTGTAAGCCAAAGGCCTTCACTTATTGATTCTATTTTCTGCCTGCTAACAGCTTATAGCTGATAGCTAACAGCTTTTACTGTATTCCGTAACTATCCAATAATGCCTTGTACTGCTCTCCATTCCTTCGTCTCAAACTTTCTTTAGCCACCAGATCCTGTACCCGTAACAATCCATCAATAATCGCTTCGGGCCTGGGAGGGCAGCCGGGTACATATACATCTACCGGCACTACCTGGTCAATGCCCTGTAAAACACTGTAGGTATCAAATATCCCGCCGCTGCTTGCACAGGCGCCAACAGCCATCACCCAACGGGGTTCTGCCATTTGCAGGTATACCTGTTTAATAACCGGACCCATTTTTTTAGCAATAGTGCCCATCACCATTAACAGATCACATTGCCTGGGTGAAAAACCAACTCTTTCACTACCAAATCTTCCCAGATCATAATGAGAACCCATCGTGGCCATGAATTCAATCCCGCAACAGGAGGTAGCAAATGGTAAAGGCCAGATGGAATTCTTCCTGGCAAGGCCAATCACTTTATTTAAGGAGGTAGCAAAAAAACCTTCTCCCTGGTGACCGTCCGGCATCTCGGCAATGCTGATATCGGTCTCCAGCGGTTTATTAACCAGGTTATATGATACAGGACGAGACATAATACCCCACCCCCTAAAGGGGAGTTTTAATCACTCCGTAAAGTGAAAATTATTTATTGAATTAAAAATCAAAAAAGAGTCAGACTCTTTCGTATTTAATTAAAAAAATACTTAATAAGAACTGTTCGCCCTAAGTTCCCCTTTAGGGGACAGGGGCTTAATCCTCCCACTTCAACGCCCCTTTCTTAATGATATATACAAACCCGCAAAGGAAGAATGCTATAAACATCAATACAGCCCAAAAACCGTTCCAGCCCAGTTCTTTAAAGTTCACTGCATAGGGATAAAAAAATATCACTTCCACATCAAACAAAACAAACAAAATGGCAGTCAGAAAATATTTGATGGCCATAGGTTGACGGGCATCGCCATGACTTTCTATACCACTGGAAAAATTCTGCAACTTGTCAGATGTTCTTCTTTTGGGGCCCAACAAATGCGTGACAACTGTCAGGAATGCAACCAGTCCCACAGCAATGAAAACCTGTATTGCAACCGGCAGGTATGTGCCGGCATCAGCACTGTTCAGGCTTGTTTGAAGTAAATGAATCATAGGTTTTTCCTGCTGAGCAAAAATAAGGCGGTGGCATGGAATTACCTTAACTAAAAATATGTTGCCACCTGATCTTTGTCAGCTTTTATTTAAAATGAAAATCCCCTCGCCAGTTGGCGGAAAGGGACTTTCTTAGTAAAAGAAGAAAACGGGGTTATGAGAGCTTAGCCACAAAATTTTTCGTGGCCGATATTTTTTTAGTTTTTGTGATAGTTGTTTTCTTTACCGGTGGTTTGGTGGATCCTGTTTTGGGAGTTGTGGTTCCCTTTGGTTTAGGGGCCGGTGCTTTTTCCAACGCATTAATATTGTTTATTATAACCTCATTAGTGGGATCAAATACCAGCATCTTTTTAAGATACTCCAGGGCTTTCACCTTGTCTTTGGCAATATTGGCATAATAACTTGCCAGGTAAGATGAAGTACCGATAATTTCCCTTTTGTTCTTTGCTGTATCCCTTTCAAGTATTTCAAGATATTTTAAAGCAAATGGCACAGCCAGGCCTTTCTCCATAGTGCTATCAAGGATCCGCCAAACTTGAAATTCTCTCTCCCATCCATATTTTTCGTCAGGATATAGTACCGTAATTATTTTAAACAAACTATCTGCCCTCAATAAATTACTTCCTTTGTAATAGGCAAATCCGGCATCATAGTAATCGTTAAGATTGGGTTTGGGTTTTAAGTTTATAATCACTAACCTCATATCGCCTTCCCTGTTCCGGCTTACACTGTCCCCTCTTGTTTTAAAAGCATCAGCGCCCTGTTTTAAGAAGTCGATCTTTGATGTAAGCACGGAGTCTAATTCTACGCCTCGTATATAAGTATTATAAATATCGTCGGGCGAGCCCCCTGTTTTAGAAAGAATGTCAGCTTTGAGTTTAACATCCCCCAAAATAATATCTTCCTGTTTTTCTTTTGCAAAATAATCATTCACGTTTTTCAGGGCATTGGGATAATCCCCTTTATCAAAATAAGCATATGCAAGCAGTTTATAAACCCGGGGTTTTGTTTTTGCACCCATTTCATTCAGCACCCTGTTCCCTTTTAAAATGGCGCAATCATAATCTTTACTTACATAGCACAACTGACCATTCAGGTATTCATCCTGTATATCAGTTTCCGGTAATTTACTGTCAATATATTTTTTTAACTGGTTGCCAGCTTCAGTAAAGTCCTTGCGGAGAAAGTAATACCAGAATAACTCGTAATAGGCATCAGTGAACCGGGAATCTTTTGCTACCGCCTCATTTAAATACTGTAGTACAAAATCCCAGTTTTTTTGTGTTTCAAAAAGCTTTGCCAGCCTTACACTTGCAACAGCAAAATTGGGGTTTACCGCCAACGCTTTCATGTAATAAGTATATGCATCGCTCCCTCCCTTGCCCGGATCAGCTTTACGATAGGCATTACCCAATTGTATAAGTGTTTCTGTATTTTTCGGATCTTTCGCAGTGGCCGCCAGCAGTAACTGTATAGCATAATTAAAGTCTCCGGTTTTTGAATCTACTATGGCACGGCCTATGGCAGTTTGTATCACGGGGTCATCACTTTTTTTAGTGCGGCTGGCAGTAAGAGCCTCTTCAAAATGCTGCCGGGCTTCATTGTTCTTATTATCCAGCAGGTCGGCATGCCCGATGCCAACCAGTATCAGGGGGGCGCTGCCATTGGTTGCCAATGCTTTTTCATATAACTGCCTGGCTGCAGCATTATCATCCATATTAAAATAGGATTGCCCCAACCAATAGATAGCCTCAATGTTATTGGGATTGGTGGCTATCAATTTTTGAAAAACATCTGCAGCACTTTTATGCCTTTTGGCATACAGGTGGTTCATTCCCTCCTGGATGGATTGTGCATTCAGCCCGGTTATCATTAATAACCATGCTGTTAAAAATGTGATGGTGGTCTTCTTCATTTTACTGTTCTCTTTTACTGATTGTAAATATAACTTATTTGTTTACTTTTTCAGCCTTATGGGCCTTACTCCGAAATTTTTTAATACCTGCGGAACGAGGTAAGCTCTTCTGAAAATCAATTGTCCGATCTCTCCGCTCATAAACGCTGCAAACCCGAATCCCAATCCTTTGTAATTCTCCTTGAGTGTATAAACCAAATCCCGTACCATAGGATAACTCTTTGTGTAAATATTTTGCTGGTAGGCTTTAACATATCCTTCTCCGCTATATGTACTCCCGATGGCCGCCACTCTTACTTTTTTCAAAAAACTTAATTGTTCCTCATCTTCCGGGTTTCCTATCCAGCTAATTCCTATAAAACCAACCACAGCAGGACTTTTGGAGACATAATCAATCACCCCTTCGCTGCTGCGGGCTGCTACCGCGGAAGAAGTAAGTGAATCACCGTGCAGCACAGAGTCGATGATAAAACGTACCGTACTGGTTGCTTTTACCCCGTCAAATACCGGAATTAAATTATTCTTAAATCTTCCTTTAAGAATGTTTGTTATATCCGTCATGCTGAATAATGAATCCTGTGCAGCGGGATTCACAATAACAGCTACGGCATCCCTGGCAACTGTAAGGCTTTGTGGCGACACCCCAAGCGAATCAACCATAAATGCTTTTTCATCCTCATTATATCTTCTTGTGGCAATCACCATGCGGATACTGTCCACGCCAAAATCCTTTAAACATTCTGCTTCCGGCTTATAAAGAACATTGATTTTTGTATTGGGATGATTGGATTCATACACCTGCACCAGTTCATCGACCACCGGCTTAAAGGATTCATCCGCGCTTATTGTAATGGTTCCCCTGTACGGAGTATCCTGTAATTCTTTTTCTTTCTCTTTATTGGATTTACATCCTGCTAATCCTGCCAGCAGGCAAAACAGGCAAAAATAGAAGCGGTTATTTTTCATCCTCCGGCAGCAAATCATCTGAAATATTTTTTCTTAAAGCCCCTGTATATCCGCCAACCACCATATAACAAACAGACAGCGCCGAAAATTTTATCAATATTATTGGGCGGAAACGTTTCATTAAATGAAATATCAAACTTGCTCCTGAAGAAAAAAAACAAACCCAATACCAAAATGATGATGCCCATACCATAATCCAGCAGGGACCTCATCATTGAAAGTTGTTTCCGCCTTTTCTTTTCGTATTCTTCAAACATCAATTGCTGTTTTCAGGGGTAGCAAATTAGAGAAATTTTATTGTTCAACCCCGATAAATGTTACCGGTAACACATAACTCACGGGAACATTGATGCCATTCTGAAGAGCCGGTATCCAGCGGGGCATTTTTTTACATACCCTTACCACCTCATTATCAAACTCATTGCCGCCACTTGTAATTATTTCAAAGGTATTGACAGACCCATCTTTGTCTACTTTAAACCGGATATGGACTGTTTTCTTTTCGCCATCTTCCAGGTCGGATGGAGTAGTAAGGTTTTTGGCCAAAAACCTTTTTAGTGCCTCAGGACCGCCGGGAAATTCCGGCTCTCTTTCATTGGGATGAAAATCAGGTTGTGTTTGTGCTATAACGATATTATTCCCAGTCCCGGTTTCTGCAGGTTTTTCTTTTCCCTTAGGTATCCCATCATCAACTTTTCCAATCTGTGTTTTGTCAGAAATTACTTTATTAGTTAAATCATCTACGGTTGGCAGCGTTTCTTTTACGAGGTTATCCGGTTTGATTTTTATTTCGCTGGTGAACTTTTGTGTAGCTACCTTTTCAACCGGCTTGATTGTTTCTTTGGGTTTTTCAGGCTCTTTAGGTTTATCCTTGGGGAGATTAATTTCTGTTATTTCCACTATACGTTCTTTCCTGCTCAGCGGAGCAGAAGCAACATCCTTTTTGCCCAATATATTTATCAGGACAAAAAGAAGAATCACTGACATAGCCGCTCCTATTGCCGTTAACAGGCGATGATTATAACCACGGCGGAGGGCATAAGCACCATAATCTTTATTTCGTTTCTCGAAAATAATATCGAGAAGATCGGATTTCAGAATTTCTCTGTTTGTCATGGCGTGTGTTTGGTTATTAGATGCGGACAACTTTTAATTCCACACCCCTGAACCCCTGAACAAATAATTATTAATAAATAATTATTCAATTTGCCGGACATTTGCTTTATGAAAATTTTGATGGTTTGTCTTGGAAATATCTGCCGGAGCCCCCTGGCAGAAGGCATTTTGCAGGACAAGGCTTTTAAGGCAGGTTTAACATGGAGCATCGAAAGTGCCGGCACCAACAGTTACCATACAGGTGAGCCGCCTCATCCGCTTTCTCAAAAAGTGGCAAGAATGAATGGAATTGATATCAGCAAACAAAGGGCAAGAAGATTTAGTGCTGAAGATTTTGATGTGTATGATAAAATTTATGCATTAGCACAAGATGTATTGGAGGACATGAAAAGAATTGCAGGAAAGAAATTTGAACATTCAAAAGTTGATTTGCTGATGAATGAATTATATCCCGGTAAAAATTTGAATGTACCCGATCCCTGGTATGGATCCGAGCCCGGCTACCTGGAAGCATTTAACCTGATTGATAAAGCCTGTGATAAGATCATGGAGAAATACGGAGTAATTGTCAGGACCGCCATTTGATATATCTGATCCTTATGACCAGCCATCACTACCCGGAAAACAAAATAATGTTCTTAACATATTTAATAGTATACCGGTTGTATGAATTTTAACTTTTAACCACTCAAAAAAATGAATCTGAAAACCATCCTGCTTGCAGCCTGCGCATTAATCCAACAGGTTATTGCCCTCTCACAAACCAACCCGTTAATAAAATATGTACCTGATGATGCCTCCATGGTAGTAAGCATTAACCTGCTGGAACTGGGCCATAAGATCTCCGGCGAATCATTTCGCCAGAGTTTTATATACAGGGAGATGATGAAAGATCCCAACCCGGAACTAAATGCTTTCTTAGCTGATCCCTCTGCATTGGGGTTGGACCTGTCAAATGATATTTTCCTGGTAACCGTTACTGATACTTCCCGGGAATATCCCGGAACATCTGTTCACATTTTTGGCCTGCTCAAAGATGAAGCTGTTTTTACCAACACAATGAAAAAGCTGCTGGGAGACAAAAATTCAATCAATGTCTATGGCAGTAATAAGATTATTTTTACCGAAAATGGCGGCACTACCCTGGCATGGAACAGGGAGGTCTTTGTGTTGAATGCTGTTAATGGAAGAAGCAGCATGATGAAAGATGTGTACGGGGCAATACATGACAGCACCCGGATTGATTTCGATAAAAAAATGGATGATGTGTTAGCAATGATTAAAAAAATGCAGCGCGATCTTTGTTTTGAATTACTGGCCCCTCATCCGCAAAATTCTTTCAGCCGGAACATTTATTTTATTAACCTGGTCAATACTGCAGGTGATATAAAAATGTGGAACAATGGTACCCCGAATCCTGCCTTGAATAAGATTCTTCCTATAGCCGGTTTAACCGGCAAATTGCAGGCTTTAAGCGGAAAAAATAAAACAGCCGTCATCAGTTTCGAGAACGGAATGATCTCCGCACATAGCAGGAACTACCCGGGGGAGACCCTGGCTGCACTTTACAAAAAATACCCCTCAGCGCAGCAGCATACTGAACTTGTCCGTCGCCTGCCCAAAGGAAAGTTACTGGGGATGATTAATATCTCCTATAATCCTGAAATGGCCGGTGAATTAATGCGGCAAATTGATATGAAGGAATTAACGGAAAGTATAAAAAAAATAGTTCCCTTTGATTTCAGCGGAATGAATACCGCCTTTAAAAATAACATGATGTTTGCTGTGGTAAAAAGCGACGAAGTTTCACCAACTGATTCAATTACCCAAAAATTGAATGGCCTGCAGTTAATATTTGCTCTGCCCATTGCCGATAAATCAAAATTTCTACAACTGAAAGCCGAAGCATCCCGTGCGATTGACTCATTAAAAAACTCAGAAATGGGTGGTAAAATATTTAAAGATTTTAACCCGGCCATACAATACAATGACAGCCTCTTTGTCCTGTCCTCATCCCCTGATGCAGCTATGGCATTTTTAAATAATAACGGAAGCAACCCCGTCCCTGATTGGTTACAATCAAACATAAATCACCCGATGGTAATGAATATTAATATGAAAGAAATTCTGGCCCTGGTAGCCAATAAAAGCCATGGTGAATTGGGTATGCAGGAAAAGATATTGCTTGGCATGTTTGATCAAATGATAATTTATGGCGGAGGTTATGAAAACGGAAGTCTGAATACAACCATGGAATTCCGGTTCGGCAACCCCAATGAAAATGCGCTGAAGCAATTGTTCGATATGATAAATGCAATAGCCGGGCAATCGGAAAATAAGAGAGAAAAAGTAAAGATTGAGGACAATGAGAATACAAAAAAAGTTGAGATAACTCTTAAGGATATTGAAATTATTGAAGAGAAAAAAGCTCCGCCGCCACCTCCGCCGCCAAAAATGCCGGTTACAAAACCCAAAACAAAAATAAAAGACTGAAATACAAAAACGTGCTGACCCTGATTGGGATCATCCTGTTTAGTTATCGCAGTAATAAATTGTTACTTCGTAACAGGATCATAAATGCCGAAGACCTGCTGATCATCAATCCTTCAGTCTTTGTCCCTTCCATATTTAAATCTCCTACCAGTATCTGAACGCCACTGATCTTATTTTCTGCATTTCTTTTAAAGGTAGCGGTCCCGCCGTAAGCCACTATTTCAAATATGTCCCCTTCTGTTTTTTTCAACTCAGAGCTTCCCAGTGCTGAATTTGCAGTAAGGACGGTGGAATCAAGGGTAACAGTTATTTCCGTAACAGGACTGCCATCAGGGAATTTGTAGGTGCCGGTATATTGCCGCAAAGAATCGGTTTGCGCATTAACCGTCAAAAAACTTATCATCAGTATTAAAGAAAGAAAAAAATATTTCATATCGCTGGTTTTTGTTTCTGAAACGTAAATTAGTATAGAAAGTTACAGTTAGTAAAAAATTTATACCCTTTCATAAATGATGGCCGCTCCCTGACCCACTCCTACGCACATGGTAGCAAGGCCCAGCTTCGTTCCTCTTCTTTTCATTTCATGTAATAACGTGGTGGAAATTCTTACGCCGCTGCATCCAAGCGGATGACCAATGGCAATGGCGCCTCCGTTTACATTTACTTTATTTATATCCAGGCCCAGGTCACGGATACAGGCAATGGATTGTGAGGCGAAGGCCTCATTCAGTTCTATTAAATCAAGATCAGCAATTTTTAATCCTGCTCTTTCTAATGCCTTTTTAGTGGCAGGCACCGGGCCAATGCCCATAATAGAAGGGTCAACTCCTGCCACTGCCATTGAAATTATTTTCGCCAAAGGCTGAAGGTTATATTTTTTAACAGCATCCTCATTGGCTAATAACATAGCTGCTGCTCCATCATTAATGCCGGATGAATTGCCGGCTGTTACGGTTCCGTCTTTAATAAATGCCGGTTTTAACGCTGCAAGTTTTTCCAAAGAAGTTTGGCGGGGATGTTCATCATGAATAACCCAGCTGATCAAACCTTTATTATTTAATTCTATGACTGCCATTTCATCTTCAAACTTACCGGCTTCCTTTGCTGCAAAATATTTTTGTTGTGATGAAAATGCAAATGCATCCTGTTCCTCTCTTGTTATTTTCCATTGCTTCGCTACATTCTCCGCTGTTTCCCCCATTGAAAAAGGATAATACATTTCAGCCAGTTTTGGATTTACAAACCGCCATCCCATTGTAGAATCAAAAATTTCTGTTTTCCGGTTCCAGGCTTCATTTGTTTTTCCCATTACAAACGGAGCCCTCGTCATACTTTCTACACCACCCGCAATGATCAATCCGGCATCGCCGCATTTGATCATCCTTGCCCCATCCATGATAGCCTGCAGGCCTGATGCACACAAACGGTTCACCGTGCTGCCGGCAACAATAACAGGCAATCCTGCAAGTAATGCCGCCATTCTCGCCACATTCCGGTTATCTTCCCCTGCCTGGTTGGCAGCGCCTGCAATCACATCTTCAATAGCGTTGACATCGATCGCTGGATTTCTTTGCAGCAGCGCTTTAATAACATGTGCCAGCAGATCATCGGGACGAATGGTACTTAATACACCGCCATACTTACCAACCGGGGTTCTTATTGTGTCTGCTATATAAACTGTTTGCATAATATTGAATGAATCACCAAAAATAAACAACGGGGAGCAATCGGCCCTCCTGACGTAACTTTGCCCGATGCAAAAGACCAAAGTGCAAAATATCCGGACCCTATCCCTCCCGGATATTGAAGAGTATTTTGAAACATCAGGTGAAAAAAAATTCAGGGCCAAACAGGTATATGAATGGCTGTGGTTAAAGCCTGTACAGAGTTTTGATGCCATGACCAACCTGAGCAAGGAACTTCGCAATAAACTAAAAGAGGATTTTACTTTACCCGGATTGACTGTTGATACCGTACAACATTCTGAGGATGGTACGATTAAAACCCGTTTCAAAACACATGATGGTCATTTTGTGGAGGGTGTGCTGATACCCACCACATCAAGATATACAGCCTGTGTTTCTTCACAAATTGGTTGTTCACTCAGTTGTAAATTCTGTGCTACCGGCTATATGGAGAGGAAACGAAACCTTGACTTTGATGAAATTTATGACCAGGTAGCCATCCTCAACCAGCAATGTGAAAAAGAAAATGGTAAAAAGCTCAGCAATATTGTTTTTATGGGTATGGGTGAACCATTGCTCAATTATAAAAACGTATTAAAAGCCATAGAACGGATCACATCCCCGCATGGAATGGCCATGAGTCCAAAACGTATTACTGTTTCCACCGCCGGCATCGCCAAAGCCATCCGGCAACTCGGAGATGATAAAGTGAAATTTAAACTGGCCCTGTCGTTACATGCTGCAAATGATCTGAAGCGGCATGAGATAATGCCTATCAATGACACAAACAATATCAAATCACTGGTGGATGCCCTGAACTATTTTTATAAGGAAACAAAAAATGAGATCACTTTTGAATATATTCTTTTTAAAAACTTCAATGACTCGCTGAAAGATGCGGATGAACTCGTCAAACTTTACCGCCAGGTCCCCGTCGACCTGGTGAATATCATTGAATACAACCCGATCGATTTTGCCAAATTTGAAAAACCGGATGAAGCTAAAGTCGAAGCATTCATGCAATATCTCGAAAAAAACAGGGTGAATACCCGCCTGCGCCGGTCAAGAGGAAAAGATATTGATGCGGCTTGTGGTCAATTAGCCAATAAAAATTAATCATCCCGCATCCTGTTAAGCGCCTCTATCTTATTTTGCACATGCAGTTTATTATATATTTTTTTGATATGCTGCTTCACCGTTTCGTGGCTGATGAATAATTTTTCTCCGATTTCCTTATAAATAAGTCCTTGTGATAAATGTTGCAACACTTCCTGTTCTCTGTCGCTCAGCAATTGAGATAGTTTTTTTTCTTTTGGCTGCTGAAAACTGGCAATCACCCTGCGGGCAATATAAGGACTCATCGGTGAGCCGCCTTTTGTAAGATCTTCCAGCGCCGCCAGTATCTGATCCCCGCTGCTGTCTTTCAGCATATATCCCATGGCTCCGTTCTTGAGTGCAGAAAAAATGAATTCATCATCATCATACATACTGCAAATAATGCACTGGGCATTTTTGTTTCGTTGTTTTATTTGCAGAACCAGGTTCGCTCCGTTAATACCCGGCAATTTGATATCCACGATCACAATTCCTTCAAATTTTTCTGCATAGGGCAACGCGTCTTCTGCAGAGGAAAATACTCCGCCCAACTGAAAGTTTTGGCTTTCGGCTACCAGGTTCTTCAGGGCTTCCTGGTATTCCTTATTATCTTCTATTATGGATACTAGTGTCTTTATTCAGGTAAATTAAGACACTATGCTTTAAAAAACAAGATTAACCCTGGTAAATACAGATTATTGAAGCATATCTACGAAATTTTTCTTATACTTGTTAAACCAATGGGATTGCAGTCAGTCTCTGAAGTGTTAAAAAATTTTCAACAAGACCCTGACGAAAGGTTTAGACAACATCAGGCGTCTAAAACAAAACGATAATCATGAAAAAAATAATCTTGTCAATCCTGGTATTCTCCCTGGCTGTTTCTGTTAAATCCCAGGAAATACCTGAAAGAAAAGCCGAAAGACCTATGATGCAGGGAAGATATCAGGGTCGGCAGCACATGCCCGGAATGGACATGAAGCAACTCAACCTCACCGATGCCCAGAAAGAACAATTTAAAGCGCAACGGGAAAGCTTCCGCAAGCAAATGGAAGAGCTAAAGAAGAATGATAATATTACCGTCAGGGAATGGAAAAACAGGATGGAAGCACTTCGTAAAGATCAAAAAACAAAAATGCAGGGAATCCTAACCACCGATCAAAAAGCCCAGATCGAAAAAATGAAAGCTGAGCACAAAGCCATGCAGGAAATTGATGCAAAAGCAAGAATGGAAAAAATGAAGCTCCACCTGGGACTTTCAGACGACCAGGTAGCAAAGATGACTAAGAACCGCAAAGAAATGGGGGAAAAAATGAAAGCCTTGCGGGAAGATGATAAAATGGATGCTGAAAAGAAAAAAGAACAAATGAAAGACCTGATGAAAAAACAGAAAGAACAAATGAAGTCCATTTTGACCGAGGATCAAATGAAAAAATTACAGGAAGGCCGGAAACAGGGTCCCGGCGGTATGCATGGCAAAAGACCTGGAAAGAAAGAAGTGATATAAATTAATCAGCAGAATATATTAATGAGAGCCCCGTCTTTAACGGGGCTTTTCCTTTATACCTATCTTTGAACCTCCTTACTGTTGTAAAACAGAAAACTACATTACATGAAAAAGAAAGCATCGGACAACTTCAGCAAATTTGCCCCTAAAAAGAGCAACGCAGCCATCAAAGAACAGTTCAAACAGGAGAAAAGAAAATGGAAGAAAGAAAGAGAAGAGTTTTTTGATAAGAAAAGAAGTCAGTCAGGAGTCGGGAGCCAGGAGTCAGGAGTCATCGTCAGCAATCGACAACCATCCGCCGGAAACCAGCAACCAGCAACCAGCAACCAGCAAATGCCTCTTAACAAATTCATTGCCCATGCAGGTATTTGCGGCCGTCGTGAGGCTGCTGAGTTAGTAAAAAAAGAAATGGTAAAAGTAAATGGAGAAACGATTATTGAACCGGGATTTAAAGTTTCGGCAAAAGATGAAGTGAGGGTAAATGGCAAGAGAATTTTCCCTGCCAAAAACCTGGTTTACATTTTACTCAATAAACCTAAAGACTACATCACCACCACAGATGACCCGCAGGGAAGAAAAACGGTACTTGACCTGATCAGCAGGGCCACTACTGAAAGGGTTTACCCGGTTGGCCGTCTTGACAGGAATACCTCCGGGGTTTTATTATTCACTAATGACGGCGAACTGGCACAAAAACTCACCCACCCCAGCAACGAAATAAAAAAAGTTTACCATGTTACTTTGAACAAAGCACTCGATAAAAAAGATTTTGACCAGGTGCTGAAAGGGGTGGTACTGGAAGACGGTCCCGCAGCTGTAGATGTGCTGGCCTATGCAGACGTAAAAGATAAAACACAAATTGGTGTGGAGATTCACGGTGGCCGCAACCGCATAGTCCGCCGCATCTTTGAACATTTGGGTTATGATGTAAGGAACCTTGACCGGGTGATATTTGCCGGGCTGACCAAGAAAAACATTGAACGGGGCAAGTGGCGTTTCCTTTCGGAAAAAGAAGTGAGGGATCTGAAACACTTTGGAAAAGGGAAGTAAGGCCCCATAAATCCCCCAAGGGAGACTTGTTAAGACCCCAAAAAAAATGAAATGCCTTTAAAAGACTGGATTGTTTTTGAGAATGATGATCTTATTGCCCTGAATAAACCTTCCGGTTTATTATCCATTCCCGACAGGAAGGGAATAGACATTTCGTTGAAAGTTTTATTAAAAGAAAAGTATGGCAACATATTTACCGTACACCGTTTGGATAAAGAAACCAGCGGCCTGATCGTTTTTGCAAAGAATGAAGTAGCCCATAAACATCTTTCCCTGCAATTTGAAATAAGACAAACCAAAAAAATATACCTGGGATTAGTCATTGGTTCATTGACGGATAAAAAAGGAAATATTGCATCCCCCATTACTGAACACCCGGCCATGAATGGAACCATGATCGTTCATCGCAAAGGCAAAGAATCGCTGACTGATTATGAAGTGCTGGAAGATTTTGGTATTTATTCCTGGCTGCAGTTCCGGATACATACAGGACGCACACACCAGATCAGGGTGCACATGAAAGAAACCGGGCACCCGGTAGTTTGTGATGTGCTGTATGGCGATGGAAAACCTGTTTTGGTTTCTTCATTAAAATCAAAATTCAAACTTTCTAAAGATGCTGAAGAAGAAAAACCGATCTTAAGCCGGTTGGCTCTTCATGCTTTTCAGCTGACATTCAAAGACAGCAGTGGAAAATTAATCGAATTGGAAGCGCCGCTGCCAAAAGATATCAGGGCTACATTACAACAGTTAGCCAAAACCCGCCTGAAGTTCGGGCCGGGGAAAAAAGGCGATAACTTTCGCTATTGACCTTTTTTCCTTTGTAAAAATTATTCCAGGTCGGGTTGTGGTGTATACCGCAGGTAGGGTTTCACCACTTTTACCCCTTTTGGGAATTTCTTTATGGCATCTTCTGTACTCACGGCCGGAACAACAATCACATCTTCTCCGTGTTTCCAGTCAGCCGGAGTAGCCACGCTGTATCCTGCTGTCAATTGTAATGAATCCAGCACTCTTAATACTTCATAAAAGTTTCTTCCGGTAGATGCCGGGTACGTGATCATTAATTTGACGGCTTTATCAGGACCAATTACAAATAAGGAACGGACGGTGGCGGTAGCTGACGCATTGGGATGAATCATATCATACAAGGTTGCCACATTCCTGTCTGCATCAGCAATAATGGGGAAGTTTACGGTGCAATGCTGTGTTTCATTAATATCCATTACCCAGCCTTCATGTTTATCCAGCGGGTCCACACTAACAGCCAGCACTTTTACATGGCGCCGGGCAAATTCTTCATTTAATAAAGCTGTTTTGCCAAGCTCTGTTGTGCAAACAGGAGTATAATCAGCAGGATGCGAAAACAGAATACCCCAATGGTTGCCCAGGTATTCATAAAAATCAATTTCACCTTCGGTGGTTTGTGCTTTGAAGTTGGGGGCAGTATCTCCTAAACGAAGTCCCATAGAATAAATGTTTAAAGTTAAAAAATCAGAAAGGGTGGTAAAGTTATTATATAATCACTATAGAATAATCAATCCGGGAATTTTTTCTCAGCATGGCAGATACCCCACAGTATTTATCAAGCGACAGGTCAATAGCTTTTTTTATCTTGTTCTCATTTTTCCGGGCCGTTTTCATTTTATAAATAATATGTATATCCTTAAAAACCTTTGGATGTTCATCCGTTTGGTCCGCCTCCACCTCAATGCTGAAATCAGAAAATTCCATTCGCATTTTCGTTAAAATATCCACCACATCAATGCCGGAACAGCCCGCCAATGCTGATAAGAGCAGCGCTTTGGGTCCATGCCCGTTTTCAGTTGATCCGTCCATTTGAATTTTATTGCCCTCATGTTCAGCTTCAAACTCATGAGCCTTTTTCCAGGTAGTAATTGTTTTTGCCATATTATTTGATCAGTTCATGTTTTTTATTCCTGGAAATGTTTTCCAGTGTCCAGGTTATCTTTTGCTCAAAACTATTCTTTCTCTCCGGACAATTGGCTTTATTGCAGATACGGCAGGAAAACGGAAGGCAGCCATCCGAGTGAACAAATAATTCCAGCGATTCACCGAATTCTTTTTTTATCAACGCTGCCAGTGCATCTATTTCCCGGTGTGCTTCATGCACATTCAGGTACCAGGGCACCGTTAAATGACAATCAAGATGCAGCACACTGCCATATTTTATTACCCGGAGGTTGTGCAGATCAACCCAGTTTTCCCTGCGATCAGCATTTAACAGTTCTACCACCCGGCCAAGCAGTTTTGCATCCGCTTCATCCATAATGCCGGCCAGGGAACTGCGCACAATCCGATAGCCGGTAAAAACAATGAAGCAACCAAAGAGGCAGGCAACGGCGCTGTCAATCCAGTTATATCCCGTAAAATACAATAAGGCAAGGCCGGCAATAATACCTGCAGTTGACCAGGTGTCTGTTTGCAAATGTTTTCCGCTGGCTATTAATGCTGCGGAATTATTTTTCTTACCTGTTTGCAGGCAAAAATATCCAACGGCAAAATTTATGATCGCAGTTATTGCCACCAGCAGTATTCCGAAATCAATTTTGTGAAGCTCAACCGGGTGAATAAGGTGCTGAATGGCTTTATATAAAATAATGGCGCCCGCCGATCCGATCATGGTACCTTCAATGGCAGCAGAAATAAACTCAGCCTTACCATGCCCGTAGGGATGATCCAGATCCCTGGGTTTTGCAGCAACATATAAGCTGTACAAACCAATAAATCCGGCCAGAACATTTACAATACTTTCGAGTGCATCAGTAAGTATGGATACAGAGTGGGTGGAATAGTAAGCAATAAATTTCACAACAAGCAGCGCTACCGAAACGACAGCGACCCATTTTTGTACATTCAGGTTTTGTTGTTCTTTTTTCAAGCACGGGAAGATTATACCAAATTGTTTTTCCTTTTAGTCAAATATTTGGTATAATACCGATAGAAAACCCATTGAAAGTAAATCATCAACGAATCTTTTTGTTTTTCTCTTCGGTATTATTCAAAACTTTCTTTCACAAATTTCATCCATTGCTGCCGGGCATAGGCAAGAAATTCAGGCGGCGCCCCTGCAAATCCTTTCTCCGATTCATAACGGCCGAATGTTTTCATGTATTCGTCTTCTGTCTTCTTATAGCCGGGTAGTGTTTCAAGGTTGGCATCTTTTTCTGTTACCGTAAACTTATCTTCATCCGAAGACTTTATCCAGCTTAGCCCCTGCAGGTAATAATTGGCAGCATCTTCATGCATGATCAGTTTCATTTCAGCCGGCGAAACGTCGCTTCGGCAGGCCAGCCGGTATTGAAATGTTGTTTCAGCCACACCGTCCTTATCAAGGTCGGTGACCGTTATGGCGTCTTTAATAAACTTGCAGGTAATATCAAACGGGCAGGATTTTTCATGATCATCATTCTTCCATTGCAACACATAGCTGCCATCTTTTTTTACATATTGAGCAGCATGTAATTCTGCGCTTTGCCCTTCCTCACCGTATTCATTCTTTTCTTTATCATCATAGGGTTCCACAAAAGATGTGATAAGA
>JBGPKR010000039.1:0-24173 GCA_041486045.1 Chitinophagaceae bacterium
ATAACAAAGGGTGAATTGATCGCTTTCATAGACTCGGATGACCTGTGGGCAGCAACAAAACTTGAAAAACAGGTAGAAGCGTTGCAACAATACCCGGAAGCCGGATTTTGCCTTTCGAATGGTTATAATTTCAGGGAGCCGGGCAAACCGGAAAGTTATTTTTTTAAACAAACGGAAGGAATAAAATATGATAATATCTTTCTTTCTTTTTTTGAATCCGGTTTAGCTGTATTTACACAGACGCTGATGTTAAGAAGAAAATGCTTCCCCGTTTCGGGTTATTTCGATGATACAAAATCTTTTGTGGACGGGGATTTTGATTTCATGATAAAGCTGGCTCAGCATTTTAAAGCAGTTATTTTGTATGAACCACTGATGTTTCGCCGTCTGCATGACATGAGTCATACAACTTTAAACTGGATAAAATCTCACGAAGAAGGCATTGCCGCAATCAGCTCTTATTTGAACAACAAAGAATTGCCGCCCAACCTGGTCCGTAATGTTTTGTTTAAATCACAGATTCATTTTGGCGAAAGATGTTTGCTTTATAAAAAAAGAGGAAAAGCAATAGCCAGTTTTTTAAAAGCCTGGCCATACAAACCCCTGAGTATTGTTCCCTTAAAAAAAACAGCCAAAGCTGTCCTGCATTATTTAAGAAACAAATAATTCCATCATCTTTTTTACTGAATCTTCTATTATATAAGGAGTGATCCGGGTATATTCCGTAACAGGGTTTTTCAAGATCTCCAGGATTTTTTTGGTCATTCCTTCTTTGCTGCTGGCCATATGCCAGTTTTGAATGTCTGCATGCATTGGTTTAACGAAGCTGATAACTTGCGCAGCAGCATGAAGCGCTTCGATACACACAACCCCGAAGCCTTCATACAATGAAGTGTGGAGGAAGGTTTTTGACCGTTGCATCCATTGCAGCACTCCGGCATGTGGCAGTTCCCCGGTAAGAGCAACATTTGATTGCAGCCCTGATGTTGTAATAAGATTTTGCAGCTTCATCTTTTCGGGACCATCGCCGATCAATACAGCTTTTACCAATGGAATTTGCTTTTTAATTTCAGCAACAACCTGCAAAAAAATATCATATTGTTTCAATGGAATTAATGAGCCGGCAGCGAGAATATCAATATCTTTTTCAGCAGGAAGAGGAGGGAACTGCTTTGTATCTATGCCCGGCGGAACCAAATTAAACGGCCGGATACCATGATTCTTTTCGAATTCATCCCGGAGAAAATCGGATAAGGCGATGAGTTCTTCCGGTCCTGGCCTGAGTTTTTGCGGGTATTTATTTTCCTTTTTTGCATCCTGTCCCAATACCCAGCAATAATGTTTAATCTTGTTTTTATCGCCAAAATGTTTGCCTATCCATGCACATTCATTACACCAGAAACTGAGTAACCCAATTATTTTATTTGTTTTATGCAGCTCCTTTAATGTTGTATTTATTTTTTTTCGAAGTAATGAACGGGTCAAACCACCTTTGTTCCTGCCGGAGAATGGAATGACAGTCATGTCAAACCACTTGTATTTTATTTTGTGATAAGGATGTTGAAAACTTAGTACGACAATTTCCAGTTGGGGATAC
This sequence comes from Chitinophagaceae bacterium, assembly GCA_041486045.1. Lineage (GTDB taxonomy): Bacteria > Bacteroidota > Bacteroidia > Chitinophagales > Chitinophagaceae > JJ008. Next base: position 1,598 of record JBGPKR010000039.1, read on the forward strand.
AATTCCTTCAATGAACGGATAAAAGATTGCTGCAAAGGAAGACAAGTGCTGTCGGCCTCATCTTCCGGAAAGCCAGGGGTAAGAATGATGAATGTCTTTTTTTCATTGTTCATTTAAGGAAACGGTTTTGTTGCAGTAAGCAAGGCTGTTTTTATCATGGGTGATCATGATAACAATTTTGCCATTGCTGCATAATTCCCTGCAATGTTCAAGTATGGACAGCGTTGACGCTTCGTCCAGTTCATTAAAAGGTTCATCCAGCAGGATAAGATCAGCTTTTTTATAGAGGGCCCTTGCAATAGCAATCCTTTGTTGCTGGCCACCACTGATATTTTTACCATTTTCTGTGACTATTTTTTCCAATCCCTCGGGATAGGTTTCCACCAGTTTGTCCAGCCCTGATACTTTCACAGCGAAATCCAACCCGGTCTTATCATGGTTATCTTCCTCCAGAGTAATGTTTCTCAAAATCGTATCATACATAAAGAAAGACTGTTGCCTGACATATGAAATAGCCGGCCAGAATTGTTTTGCCGATTCATAGCTGACAGGGTTATTATTGATCAGCATTGCCCCGGAAGCAGGTTTTAAAAATCCCAGCAGCAGGTTCAGGATTGTTGTTTTACCGATTCCGGATGCGCCGGCAATTCCTAAAAAATCACCTTTTTGTACCGAGAATGAAAAATTATTCAAAACAACCTGGCCGGAATATTGAAAATGTATATTTTTTAGTTCCACTGATTCAATAGTTCCCCTGGAAATGTTTTTGATGCTACTTTCTTCTGTGACGGCTGTTTGTCTCAGTTCATCAGCTGAAAATTCATAAGCTTTTATCTGGCCGGCCAGGTTGATCACTTTCACCACACCCGGAATGATCTTATAGGCTGCCGCCATAAATGCGGCCACCGTGATAAGAGTATTGCTATCAGCATTGCCCGACCATTTGGCAATGACGATCAGGATGAACAAACCGAGTACCGCAAATATTTCTATGACTCTGCCCGGGAGACCCTGGAGGGAAAGTGAATCGAACAAATTAGCGCTGAATTGCCGCCGGTAATGCAGGAATCGCCGCAGGAAGAAACCGTTCCTGTTATAAATATTTCCTTCAACATATCCCTTCAGCGCATCGAGCAAATACTGGTAAGACCGTTCATTGTTGTTACGGATGTTTTTTTTGACAACATTAAGACGGGTTTTCAAAAAATAAAATACTACAATGACCGGGGGCAGCAATATCACAAGCAATAACAGGAACAATTTTGCATTGAATAGGAGAATGGCAATAATGGTGATAATGATGAGGGACAATTGTGTAATGATCTGTTGCAGGCCCGACAAAACCTGTTGGGAAAAATCAAAGGGTTGAATGGCTATTTTACGGATCAGGGCAGAAGAATCAATATGAACAAATTCAGCAAACTCTGCCTGCTGGTAATTAACAAGGCAATTCCGTGAAAGCCTGACAGCAACCCGGCCGGTGAAGGTATAATGAGCTTTTGCAATGAGATAACCGGCGATGTTTTTTATGCCAAATAAAACAACGAACAGCGCTATGAGCAAAACAGAATCTTTATCAGCGAGCCAGCCGGGTAAAAAATGCAGATCACCGGGATTACCCGGTTGCACATAGAACTGAATGATCCATAACAAGGCAACAAGGGCAAGAATATCGGCAATACTGATGACAATACCCAAGAGGATAAGGCTGACAAATTGTTTTTTTTCTTTTTTGTCAAGTATGGCCCATGTATTGTTCAGTATAGTATTCACCTGTTTTGATAAACCGTTAGCAGTGCATTAAATGTAGACTGATTTTTTATAAGAAGGAAACAGAACTCTCCAAAAGTTGTGTGCAATAAAATTAACGATAATACTGTACTCAAACTTTTGGAGAGTTAAAATTCACTGGCGGCCTGTTTTGTTTCATTTTCGAAGATCTTCGTCATAGGCGATATGATCTTTTTCGGTTTTGACCGCTGCAAACGGTAAAGTTTGCTGTATTTCATAAATACCTGGTGAGAAGTGTGAATGGCAATGACAAATCCATCAAACCGGTCGAGGAAACCCAAACGAAAAAAATAACCGTTAATAAAAGCCCAGGCTGGTCTTGCCAGCATTTTGAACCATGAACTTCTGCGGCCCTGTGCATACATTGATGCGGCTGAAATGGAACTAAGCCGGTTATTTTGCCATATCAGGTCATCTGCTGTAGTAAATGAATAATGCAGTATGTTCCCGTCAAGCTGCCCGATAGAAAAATTGTGATCTACTTCTATTTTATCATGGGGATTCATCCCGGCCCAACGGGCACAACGACGATCAAACAGCCTGGTTTTTCTGTCAGGATACCATAATCCATGACGGATAAAATGGCCGCAATAATTGGTGCAACGGTTCATACGATAGGCCCGGCAGGAAAAATCTTTCTTTACGCTCAGGATGGATGCAGCCAGTTTTTTGTCCAGCGCTTCATCTGCATCAAGACTAATTACATAATTGTGAGAAGCCAGTTGTATAGCCAGGTTCTTTTGCCCGATATACCCCCTGAATTTTTCCTGGTAAACAACAGCGCCGAAGCTGCGGGCAATATTGGCTGTTTGATCTGTAGAAAAGGAATCCAGAACGATGATCTCATCAGCTACTTCTTTTACTGATCTTATACAGCGCTCAATATTTTGTTCTTCATTATAAGTTATTATGACGGCTGACAAGGGATGCATAGATAAAAGGAAAGTTCAATTCAAATCGTATCAACCCCGTAAAAGGTTGGCTGCTTTATTCCTGTGAAAGAAATAAAGGGAAAAAAGTAAAAATCAGGATCCCATATTGTGTTTCAAGTACAGATTCTGTGAAAGCATGGAAAAGCAGCAATAAAATAGTAAAACGAACAATCCTGTTTTTATTTCTCCCCGCAATTTGTAACAGGAAAAAACAGATAAAAAGGAAAAGGACAGCTCCCGGAATACCATTCTTCAGGAGCGATTCGAGCAATTGGTTGTGGGTGTTGTACATCAGGTAGCCGCTGCCGGGAGTGCCGGGTTTGCCGCGATACATGTTTTTTGAAATATATTTTTGGGATAAAAGGTCCTGGGCGTTGCCGGCTCCAACACCAGTCCACCAACTTTTGTTTTCATCCAGTATTTCAGGCACCAGTTTCCACTGCAGCAGCCTGAATTGAAGACCGTTGAAATAATCGGCAGGATGATAGGTTTCTTCCTGCACAACAGCCAGATCACCCTTTACAATATCTTTAAACCTGTTGCTGACAGGATTATTTGTCATAAACAGCAATGACAGCCCTGCCAAAAGAAAAAGAATAAGACCAGCGACGACATATTTATTCAGCTTCATTGTTTTTCTGAAAGCCAGAACATAAAAAAGCAGGTAAACTCCGAAGAAAATAATTACCAGTTTCGAGGAAAGTAATATCAATAGAAAAGAAAAGAAAGAAATAAGGATCAAATGGAATACCTGGTTAAACAGCCATTTCCTTGTTATCACAGACTCCAGCAGGAATACAAGATCAACAAAAACGAGCAACGAGAAATAAACAGCATGCTGCTTAATGGGACTAACAAGGGGATGATAAAAAAAATGGCTGATATCAGACGTATTTGTATAATGAATGAAAGCCATCGTTATGCAATAAATGCCTGCAGCAGCAAGCAGGATGGAATAGAAGGCTAATAATTTTCTCCGGGTTACCCCGTTTATATATGTACAACAGCAAACAGCCAGCGGAATAAACATTAATTCCGCCTTTAACCGGACCTGGCGCCAGTCTTCCGGCATATTGTTGCTGTTGAAAAATGATGTAAACTGGAATAAAAAGTAGACAATGCAGCAGGCAATGAATGGTTTTTTCAGGTTTTCAGAGATGAATGACCCCGTTTGTTGTTTGTTAAAAAAGATCCCTGCCAGCAGTATCAATCCTGTGCTGATACTGGTTACGGCCCTGAACGAAAAGACCAGGCTGGTAATAAAAAGAAGATAGAGTAAATGGTTAACGAGTGAAAGGGTATTGTTTGTATTAAGGTCCGGTTTCATTTGAATCCAATTTATCCAACCGGTTCTTTTGACCCCTGCCGGTTCATTGCACGGGTCTTAAGGCCCTGCTTAATAGAACTGATCAGCGCAAATACATATCCAAATGAAAGGAACACCAGCAGGCCGATCACCAGCCAGGGTATCAGTTTAGGACCATCCGGGATCCTGAATTTCTCAAAGCCCTGCAATACCTGGACTGCTTTGGTAAACTCAAGGCTTTCCCGGAATGAAAGAAGTTTTTCATTCATTTCAATAAGTTGCCTGTTCACAGAGGAGCCGTCAATGATCAGTGAAGGGGATGATCGTTCTTTTCCACTGATTATATCCTCGACTATTCTTTTTGTTGAATCCAGTTTTTTTATTTCTTCACTTGTTTTGTCAATGAGTTCTTTAAAGGCAGCTTTTTTAACATCCAGCCGGCTTTTTATATAAGTATTGTTTTCAAAACCGTAAACAAGCCCCTTTTGCAATTCATCCAATATTATGTTATCGGTTACCAGTACATCAATGGTGAACCCGTTGGGGTTGACCTGAGAAAATACCTGCTGGATTTCCTTTGCTTTTATCCATTTGACTTTATGCAGCATATCTTCACTGCAATGAAACGCCCTGGTCAGCGCATTGTATTCTTTTTTCTTCAGCAGGTCATTCCAGTTATTAATGATCTGTATTTCTTCCTGGTTAGTAAGCAGGAAGGAATGAACGATCATCCTTGATTTATAGGTTTTAGGGATTGAAAAAAAGAAATATAGCCCCGAGGAAATGCCTAACAGGATGGATATAATAAACACCCAGCGGAATTTCCTGAAAAACAGGATACTCCGTTCAATTAGTAAAAACAGGTCTATGTCTTCAGATGGTACAGCTTCGTTTTTGGCATCCGCATTCATATCATATGATTGTTTGGGAAAGGAAAGTTAGGGAATGAATCGCATAATTTCTTCCCGGGTTTCATTTTACTCCTTGTGGCAATAAGCCGCAACAAATATTTCCGGCCTTCTGAACGGAAAGAATTGTTTGGGAGTTGCTTTAAAAAATAAAATGTAGTTTTCAATTTTACCGGATTTACTATTACCATTATTACCTTCGTCATCACGTATGCCAATTGAAAAAAATAACAGGCTTATTTATAACTTTTTCTCCCTTGGATTTGTTCAGGTTATCAATTCGTCACTGCAATTGCTGGTCATTCCTTATGTGATCATAACAATTGGTGCAGCAGGATACGGAGTGATTGCTATTGCCCAGGTGGTTATGTTCTATCTTTCTACGTTCACCGAATATGGGTTTAACCAAACGGCTACACGGACCATTTCCGTTAACAGGGATGACAGGGAAAGGGTTTCACAAATTTTTTTCAGGGTGCTCTTTTCCAAAATGATCCTTTGTGTTATAGCTTTTGTGCTGCTATCAGTACTATTGCTGGTAGTCCCGGTTTTCAGAACCCACCTTTTCTTATACCTGATGGCATTTGTTTTTGTAGTAGGGCAGGCGTTGCTTATGAATTGGTTCTTCCAGGGGATGGAAAAAATGTGGTTCATTGTGCTCACTACGCTTATCGGTCGTATCCTGTTCGTTATTCTTGTTTTCCTGTTCATAAAAAATAAAGAGGATGATTTTCTATTTCTTTTCTTTATGGGGATCGGAAATATTCTTGCAGGAGTGATCGGGATGATGATTGCTTACCGGCTTTACAGGTTTAAATTTAAAAGTCCCGGCCGGGCTGAAATTTTGGAAGAATTAAAGGAGGGCTGGCATTTTACAGTCACCAATCTTTCCATGAACACCTGCCAGTATGCCAATATATTTATTTTGCGTTTTTTCACCAATGACCTTATCGTGGGTTATTTCAGCATTGCCGAGAGAATATTTTTTACAGTAAAGCAGGGCCTGGTTATTTTTTCTCAAAGTGTTTATCCGCGGGTATGCCTGTTGATCCAAAATGGGAAAGATCAGGTAACCGGTTTCTTTAAAAGGGTTTATTTCCCGTTTTTGCTCTGTGTATTGGCCGGTAGTATCCTTTTGTATGTGTTTACACCCCGGGTATTATTTTTTTTTAGTGGCAAAGAAGCTGTTCATTCCGTATTTATTCTCCGGATGTTGTGTATCGTGCTGCTGGTCGTTTGCCTGAATATCCCATCAACACTTACCCTCCTGGCGATGAATCAGAAAAAGGAATATTTCAGGATATACACCCTGGGAGGAATTTTGAATATTTTGTCGAATATCATATTAGCCTCGTTCTTTCAAACAACCGGAACAATCATTGCTATTTTCATTACAGAGATCTTTATTACCGTGGGAGTAATATATGTAAGCAGCAGGATTGGGCTACCGGGAAAAATCAAACCGACCTGATCCAATGAATGACCCCAAAGTTTACATAGTAATTCTGAATTACAGGCAATGGCAGGACACATGGGAATGCATCGGATCGTTGCTAAAATCCTCCTTTCAAAATTATTCCGTGATTATTGTTGACAATGACTCGCAGAACAATTCATTTGAAAACATAATTAACCAGGCCCGGACTGCTTCCATCGCAACAACCGGCTACCAACTTTACAGTAAGGAAATGCTAAATGGCAAAATTGATTTTCAAAATCTTCCCCGGCTGACTTTTATACAAAATGATATTAATGCAGGTTTTGCAGGTGGAAATAATATCGTACTTCGGTTGCTTGCCGGTTTGGATGCTTATGTATGGTTATTGAATCCCGATATGGTAATACGGGAAGATACATTGGCTGAATTAGTAAGTTTTGGAGTAAAGCAGACAACCTGTTGTATCATTGGGGCAGAAGTCAGAACATTTTCAGGAAACCAGGAGCTGTTTTTTTATGGAGGTGGTAAAGTCAATTTTTTATCCGGAACTGTTCGGCTGATTAAAAACCCCGGATCCGCCGGCAGACTGGATTATATTTCAGGAGGTTGCTTATTTACCCATGCGGCTAATTTTAAAACATATGGACTATTACCGGAAGAATATTTTTTGTACTGGGAAGAAACCGACTGGTGTTTCAGGGCGATGCAACAGGGAGCTGCACTCTTTGTTTGTCCATCGGCCGTATGTTATGACAAAATCAGTACTGTAATCGGGAAAGGTTTTTTATCTGATTACTATTATTCCCGGAATGGCTTATTATTTATTTCTAAATTCAGGAAATGGAATGTGCCCATAGCATTGCTTGCCATGACGATAAGATGGTTCAAAAGGATTCTTACAGGACAATGGAGCAGGGCAAGGGGGGTATGGAGGGGAACAATTGATTTTTTAAAAAAGAGATTCAATGAAGCTAAATAAATATTTCCCTTTTGCCTTTATCTATTTTTTCATTAATTCGGTGGGTTTGCCATTGGGACTGACCTATACTGCCCTGTTAGGTCCCTTTTTCTATATATGGGTTCTTTTGAAGCGGAAGAAAGAGGTATTGCTCCCTTTTATCACTGTTTTACTGCCTTTTATTATCGTTCATGTTTTTGTATCAGGGGTAGATCTTGCCAGTTATTCAATTGCTTTACTGAATATTATTTTTATCTATTTTTTTGGCCAGGCTGTATATACTTTTTTGAAAACAGCAGTTGATCATGAGAAAATTTTAAGACAGATACTGATCATCAATTGCATATTTTGTCTTGTAGCTTTGGTCTTTTATTTTACCCCTTATTATGATTTATTCTGGATCCGCCAAAACATAACAAGGGGTGTGGACCAATTTCTCCGGTTAAAACTGCTTACTTATGAAGCGTCCTATTATGCCATGCTCTTTGTCCCGGTATTTCTTTTTTACCTGCTTCAATATGTTCTTCAGCAGAACAAAATAAACAGCAAACTGTTGCTATTCATGATATTCCTGCCATTAGTGCTGTCATTTTCGATAGGGGTTACAGGCTGCCTGCTCCTCGCAGGGTTTATCACATTTGTCATTCATTTTCGCAGGCTGGCTCCCAAAAGAAGAGTGCTTAATTCCTTTATCACTATTTCTGTGGTCTGTGCTGCCTGTCTTTTTGTCCTGGTCCTTTTCTTCCGCGATAATCCTTTCTTCCTGCGCCTGGAAAATATTTTTTCCGGGGGAGATACATCCGGTAAAGGAAGAACAGGGAATGCTTTTATGCTGGCCACAGAAATTTTAAAAGAAAAAAATCAATATTGGGGGATCGGCCCGGGTCAGCTCAAGATTATCGGGGACGACCTGGTCCGCAGTTTTTACCTGTACACCGATAACAAACCTGTGGCAATTCCCAATGCTGCGGCTGAAACAGTTTTACTTTTTGGCTGGATTGGTTTTTCACTGAGGCTGTTTATTGAAATGTTTCTTTTCTTTTATACAAAGGCCTGGACAAACTATTTCCGGTTATTGCTTTTCCTGTTCATGTTTGTTTACCAGTTTACCGGGAGTTTTATCACCAATACTGCAGAGTATGTGATCTGGATAATGGCCTTTACCAATGCATTTCCTGCCTTTGATGTTAAAAAGCGGATTGGAACAACAAGCCTAGTATTGTAAACAGGGTTTATTCTTTTTCATTGACGGATACGCAGCATCAGTTGTTCATATTCATTGATGATTTTTTCAGGGTTGTAAACGGATCTTATTCTTTCCAGGTTCACCATTTTTCGCTGCTGCTGGGTAAAAGTGTCAGCTGTCCTGTTCATCAGTACAGCCACTTCATTTTCTGTTGAAAAATAATCAGCTTCATTTTGGAGGACAACCTGATTAAAAACATTGTTATGTGCGGCTATGGAACAGCCACAGGCCATCGCTTCCAGTAATGACGGGTTGGTGCCGCCCACAGAATGCCCGTGAAAATAAAGCTTGGAATAATAACGGAGGTTGTTTAATAAGGTAATATCAAAAATGGATCCTGCATAGATAATATTTGAATGGCGGTACCGCTGTGAAATATATTTACCAAAATGCCCGGAGATATCGCCGATCATAAGCAAGGGAAAGTGCTGACCGGATGTGATATATCCTTTTATGATCATTTCTATATTATTCTCTGGTTCCATCCGGGCTATTACCATAAAATATTCATAGGGTTTAAGCCTGTATTGATCCAGGCTCCCGGTATGGGGAGTTGTAAAAACAGTGGCGCCGTAGGGTATCAAAACTGATTGCTTGTTGTATGCATCCAGTATATGTTGACGGATAGCTGCTGAGTCGGCAACTAATGCATCAGCATTTTTTACCGCCAGCGATTCTGCCCATTTTAGAAAATGGCGGGTAAGCCTGTTGTATTTGCTTCGTTTCCATTCAAGCCCGTCCATATTAACAATGTTCACCGTTTTATTTGGCCAGCGCCGGTGCCATACAGAATCGCTCGTATATCCCAGGTGGAGAAGAATGTCGAAATTTCTTTTCCGGGCATCATTGATGCAGTTCCGGTCATACAAAAACTGGCCCGCTGTGCCGAATTTATGTTCCCAATCTTTACAATGGATGATTTGAACGCCGTTCCATTCCTTTTCTTTGTAAGGATGCCGGCTGGAGTTATAAACATACACTGCATGCCCTTTTTTGAGCAACCCCAAAGAAATATATTGGGCGAATTGTTCATATCCTCCGTAATTATTGGGAATACCTCTTGATCCAAGAATGCCAATTCTCATTTGTCTCGGGTTCTTAAAACCTTGTTGTAAACATCTAAGGTAACAGCCGCAGCCCGTTGCCAGGTAAATTCCCGGAATATTTTTTCCTGCAACCCGGGTTTCCGTTCCGATTGAGATGCTTTTCTCACCGCATCAAGTATGGATGCAGGATTTGCAGGGTCACAGTAAAAGGCTTCGTTACCGAAATAATCCCGCGTATATCCTTTATCTGTAATTACAATATTGCATCCCATTGCTGCTGCTTCCAGCGATGAAAGACCGCAGGTCTCAAACCAGCTGGGCAACACATGGACTTTAGCCTTTTTGTAATAGGATAGTAGTTCCTCCTGCGGTATATGAGGAACGAATTGAATATTTCCGGAAGCAATTTCCCTGCAGTGTTCTGCATATTTTTTTTGATGGGTCGCAGGCGATCCTATGAGAAGCAGGGTAAATTCAGTATTGTTCAGCGCCTTTACCAGGTTAAGCTGATTTTTAATTCCTTCGATCCTTGCTGCACAGATCACCAGCTTTTCAGACCTGGTCACTGTTTGATCAGGCAGAAATAATAAATGATCAATGCCATTTGGTACGACAGTATAAGGAGTAATCAGCTTATACTCCTTCAGCAGCCCTGTATATTCAGCTTCTGAATTAGGAAGCAGCCAGGAAGCTTTTCCGATCACCTCTTTTATGCTTCGCATCTGACCCTTGAAAAAAAAACTTTTACTGCGGAGACTGTCTTTTCGGAGCAACCACCGGCCGATGGTTTTGAAATATTCATTAGCAGCAGGAGAAAACCGGCGAAAAATAAAACCGGTAATTCCTTTCCTGTGATACCGGTCATATTCCCCGTAATCAATGAAAATGGGAGATAGCACAAATGGTTTCCTGCTTTTAGAAATATGATAAAGCATATCTGCCGGGCGGACAATGTTGAAAAAATGCAGCAGATCGTACAGGCGGTAGTCAATTTTTAAATCAGCCGGCAGGATATCAACCCGGACCCCCAGGTTTCCCAGTTGTTTTGCAGTTTGTTTAATTTGTATTGTATCCCCGCCGGGAGCTTTATCAATAGTTGATCGTGTAATAAAGGCAACTTTCATCAGAAATAATCAGTATATGCTTAGCCGGCCGTAATGATCAACACAAACGTATAAAAAAGCTGTTAAGCAGCCTTAATAAAAATCTTTGCCACACTATGATTTAACGCTTGACGGAATAAATGGAAGTTTTTTGAAATTAACCTGCATTATATGGTACTGCAGCAATCAGGTTTACAGGAACTAATTGATACTTTACCAGGCAGGGTCGTTTTTGGCAAAAATCAGCCTGAATTTGAATTACAATACCTATTTCAGGGATGACTAAATACAGTAAAATACAGTAACTTGTAAACCCAATAAGGGGGGTTTACAAGGCAACCTTTTATTTCCCTGCGCCGATTCATGCATGAAACACTATTCAAAATTGCTATCTGCAGAGGAACTTACCTATCATGTTGAGGCTTGTGCCGTCAACAACAGGGAGAGCCAGCGAATATTATACAGCTCTTTCTACGGGTATGCCATGGCCATCTGCGACCGTTATGCCAATAAACAGGAAGATGCAGTGGAAATACTTAACGACGGGTTTCTTAAAATTTTCAGGGAAATACACCACTACCAGCCTGCTTATGCGGATGTGATCAGCTCCTTCAAAGGATGGCTCCGGAAGATCATGGTATATACCTCTATTGATCATTTCAGGAAAAATCAGAAGCACCAGATGGTCACGCAGCTGGATAGTGTGGTTTATCATGTGCCAACAGTTAATGAAGATGCCATTGAAAAATTATCATATGAAGAAATCATCCGGGCCATCCAGGAGTTGTCGCCCGGGTATCGCACTGTTTTTAATCTTTTTATTATAGAAGGATTGAGCCATGACGAGATCGCCAGGCAGCTTGGCATTTCAACCGGCACTTCCAAATCCAATCTTTCCAAAGCAAGAAGACAGTTGCAGAAAATTTTATTTAAACTGAATGATATAAAAATTGCCAGGAATGCAGTTTGAAGAATTTGATAATAAAATCAGGGAGGCGGCTGACCATCACCACCCGGCATATGATGAAAACGCATGGGCCAGAATGGAAAAGCTGCTGAATAAACATCTTCCGCAGGAAAATGATGGCAGGAGAAGGATTATCTTTTTTTTACTTCTATTCCTGCTGCTTGGAGGCGGCAGCGTGTGGTTGTTCAGCAGCAAGCCATGGAATAGAAATAAGCAAGTGACAGCAACAAAAACTGGTATCCAAAAATCAACGGGGGAGCCATCAACGCCTGTTTCTTCAAATACGCAGGATCCCCATGCTGATAATAACAAATTAAATAAAGAAGAGGTTGCAGGTATAAATGTACCAGGTAACAGCAAAACAACAACAGAACCGCTTCCACCGGATCAGACCACTGTATTGCTGAATTCAGTTAATAAAAAAGACAGGCAAACCAATATGCTTGTAACAACCGGAGTTAGTAATAAGAATAAGAAAATAAAAACTGATCAACCGGCTCTGAGTTTTAATAATAACCCGGGCCCGGCTGATAAGAATATTAAAAAGGACCGGTTGGACCAGGGCCAGGTTGATGCTGCAACAACAAATTCGACTGTTGCCACCATAATTCCCGGTCAAAAAAATAATAAGAAAGACGTGGTTGAAGATAAAAATCTTACCATAACAACGAATACAAAACCCGTTGTAAACGATCCATCCGGTAAGGAGAATACAAATAAAGACAATACTTCACTGGTTCAAAATTCCCCGGTGAAGAAAGCAAAGGATAAAAACAAAAAAACAAACACTTTCTTTTTCACATTATCTGCAGGACCTGATATCAGCGCCACAGGGGGTGATCAATTAGGAAAAGCAAAGTTGCTGACGGGTGCTGGCCTCGGTTACACTTTTAAAGACAGGCTGACTATAAGATCCGGATTTTACAGCGGCCGGAAAATTTATACTTCTTCTCCGGGATCGTATCATCCTCCCGCTGCCTTCTGGAGTTATTATCCAAATCTTCAAAAGGTGGATGCAGACTGCCGTGTATATGAAATACCCTTATCTCTCAGCTATAATTTCAGTCATTCTTCAAAGCAGCAGTTGTTTGCTTCAGCCGGGATTTCTTCGTTGCTGATGAAGAGTGAGGCTTATGATTATTATTATAAATACACTGCTTCAGGACCAACTGTAACCAGAAAATATACCATCAAGGATCAGAATAAACATTATTTTTCCATACTTACTTTGTCGGGAGGATATCAAAAGAATATAGGGAAATCTCTCTCGGTTACTGTGGAGCCTTATCTGAAATTACCATTAAGCGGTATAGGATTTGGTAATGTGAAGTTGAACAGCGGAGGCATTCTTTTTTCTGTAGGCATCAAACCTTTTGCCGGCTCCGGCAAACATAGCAATATTCATCGTTGATCTTATTGTTAACAAGAGGCAACCAGTCAGAATGAGAAACCGTTCTGATAAAAAAGAGGCCGCTTGTGAAGAAGTTTGTTATTCCGGGTTATTTATGTGTGATACTTCTGTCTGTTATTTTCATCATTTATTCATGCAGTAAGGGTGGTGGTGGCGGCGGAACAACTCCTCCTCCCCCTGATCCATGTGCAGGAGTAACAATCATTGTAACAGGAACCGTTGTTAATCCTTCGGCTGCCGGAGCCAGTGATGGCAGCATTGCTGCAACTGCATCCGGTGGCAGCGGTTTAACTTTCAATATTAATGGAGGGGTATTCCAGGCCTCGGGAAATTTTACCGGGCTGGGCCCTGGTTCGTATACTATTATTGGGAAAAACGGAAATGGATGTTCAGGTTCAGCAATATTCACTTTAACAGCACCCAATGCATGTACAGGAGTTAATATTACTGTTTCCAATGCTGTTACAAATAATTCACCCTGCCAGTCACCGGCCATTGGCTCCATAACCGTAACACCCGGAGGTGGAACAGGGCCATATACCTTTAGATTGAATAGCGGGCTGTTCCAGTCATCCAATATTTTTTCCGCACTCGTTGCAGGATCTTATTTTGTTACTGCCAAAGACGCAAACGGATGCTCCGGAATCAGTGTTGCAACTGTGTCAGATTTACCGGCCGGGCCATTATTTACAACAGTTCGCACCGTAATGCAAAATAATTGCGTGGCATGTCATAATTCCTTCCAGGCTGAAGGAGGAATGAACTGGACGGTCGATTGCAACATTGTAACCTTTAAGGACAGGATAAAAATGAGGGCGGTAGATGGAAATCCATCGCCGATGCCACCCAGTGGTTTTATGCCTTTTTCAGAACAACAGAAAATAACTAACTGGATAAATGCCGGTGGCAGGTTTTCAGATTGAATGTTTTGGTAGTGTTTTAATAATGTGTGGTTGAAAAAAGGGTTTCCACTTGCCGGAGACCCTTTTACTTTCCCCAGCGGAATGTTTTGATATCAAATCCTGCCAGGTCAAGCACACGGTCAACAACAGTGGCCGCAACCTGTTCAATTGTTTTTGGTTTACTGTAAAAAGACGGAGTAGCCGGGCAAATAATTCCCCCTGCCAGTGTTACTGTTTCCATATTGCGGATATGGATAAGATTGTATGGCGTATCCCTGACAACACAGATCAGTTTTCTTCTTTCTTTCAGGATCACATCTGCTGCCCTTGTAATAAGATCGTTTGAAATACCAGCGGCGATCCGTCCCAATGTGCCCATCGAGCAGGGAATGATGATCATTGTATCATACTGACCGGAGCCGGAAGCAAAGGGAGCTGAAAAATCGGTAGTGCTGTAAAATTTCAAAGGATAATTTTTCCAGGATTCATTTTCCAGTTCCATTTTCCAAACCTCCCTGGCATTGTCCGTCATCACAACGGAAAGTTCAGCCCACTGTTCTTTAGCAGTTACCAGTTTATCAAGAAGATTGGCTGCATAAACGGAACCGCTGGCGCCTGTAATAGCTATCACTGTTTTCCTCATAGATAAATAAACCGGAAAAACCGGTATAGTCAGAGCAAGTTATAATAATAAATGCAAACGATTGTGAGACGGTTGACAACCGGCTTATTGGTGTTGATACATTGAGTAGAATCAACATTTTTGTGTTTTTGGTACATATTTGTGAAAAACCGGCAAAAAAAGGGTTTATAAATTTTGTGTTATGTTATTATTAACGATATTAGCGTCGAATTTTCATAGGATAAGGTTTAATGGTTAATGGTTTTTGATTAGGGCCCCCCGATTTTCATCGGGGGTTCTTCTTTTTATACCATTATCCGGAAGGGGAGATTAAATAGGAAAATAAGAAACCTGCCTGCCGGCAGGCAGGTAAGAAACCGGGAAATAAGGAATAAGAAAATTATTCCGGAGCGACTTTCTTATTCCTTATTCCTTATTTCTTATTCTTTAAAAAGCTTTAGGTTGTTTGGCCGGCTGACCGGGTTTTTGGGTGTTTTCATTGCCCATGTTTTCCAGTATCCAGTTGGTCATTTTACTCCACAGGTGAAAAGTGGTATTATCCAACATTCCCCCGATACCATGGTTCTTGTCAGGGTAGTAGGCGCTTTCAAAATCCACATTGCTTTTCACCAACGCTTTTATCATCTGCACACTGTTCTGGAAATGCACATTATCATCCGCCGTACCATGAATGATGAGGTATTTGCCTTTGATCCTGTCAGTGAAGTTGATGGGTGAATTATCATCATAACCTTTTGGGTTTTCCTGCGGTGTACGCATATATCTTTCCGTATAAATATTGTCGTAATACCTCCAGTTGGTTACCGGGGCCACTGATACGGCCGCGTTAAATATTTCATTGCCCTTGGTGATGGCCAGGGCACTCATAAAACCACCATAGCTCCATCCCCAATGACCGATATTGTTTTTGTCAACAAAAGGCAGATTGCCAAGATATTTTGCAGCATCGATCTGGTCCTCCATTTCAAATTTGCCTAACTGCAGATAGGTTTTCTTTTTGAACTCCTCACCCCGGAAGCCGGTGCCGGTATTGTCAACACTTACTACAATGAATCCTTTTTCAGCCAGCATCTGGTGCCAGAAACTAACTGCTCCAAAACGATTGGCCACCTGTTGTGAGCCCGGCCCGCCGTAATTACAGAATAAAACAGGATATTTTTTGGACGGATCAAAATTGGAAGGCTTCAGCATCCAGCCGTTCAATGTATCGCCTTTACTGTTAGGTACCCTGATGAATTCGGCCTTGCCGATAGCATATTCATCCAGTTTGACTTTAAGTTTACTGCTCTCATTCACTGTTTTTACAAACACGGCACTGATCGCTTTCTTTTTATTTATTGTAATGTTGTTCAGTGTTACCACCTGTGGTGTATTTAAATCAGAGCGGTAATCATAAAAACGGGAAAAACTGTCATTCAGTACGACCCGGTGCCATCCTTCGCCCTGGGTAAGCTGGGTTGCTTTTTTACCCGCGAAGTCAGTTACAAAAAAGTTCCTGTCAATCGGCCGGGGAAAAGCCACCATATAATAGATCAGTTTATTTTTTTCATCTACCCCGCTTACATCCGTTATCTCATAATTGCCGTTAGTGACCTGTGTTTTTGTTTTACCATCCAGGCTATAGAGGTATAGATGGCGGTAGCCATTCATTTCACTGGTGAAAAGGAAATTTTTTCCGTCTTTCAGAAACCACCAGTCATCGTTGATCTCAACAAAGTATTTATTCTTTTCTTCATACAGGAGACTGGCAACACCGGTTTGTGCGTTGGTCATTAATAGTTTCAGATCATCCTGGTGGCGGTTCATCCAGAACACCACCAGCGAATTATCGTCCTGTGTCCATTTGATACGGGGAATATAAATGTCTCCCTGTTCGTATTGGGCTTTTACGTCCTTGTTATTGGCAACATCATAAATATGTATTTCCACTTTTGAGTTTTCCTCACCTGCTTTGGGATATTTATAGCTGTATTGTTTGTTGTAGGCATTGTCAAACTGAGTGAATTCATATTCTTTTACATTGGTTTCATCAAAACGGTAGTATGCGATGTAATTTCCTTTCGGACTCCAGTCATAGGCCCGGGTAAATTCAAACTCTTCTTCATACACCCAGTCGCAGTTACCATTGATGATGTAATTCCATTTACCATCGCTGGTAATGGCCCTTGTACTTTTGGTGGCAATATCATATAAGCAGAGGTTATTATTTTTTACAAAAGCGATCTTACTTCCGTCAGGAGAAAGGGTCGGGTGCATCAGTTTTTCATTATCCAGTTTTGTCAGCTTTTTGGATACGGCATCATACAGGTAAACAAATGCTTTGGAAGAACGACGGTAGATTTGTTCTACATCCTTGCGAAGTAAAACCGTATTGGGATAGCTGCTGCTTATTATAACATCTGTACGCCGGTCAAAAGCTTTACCGGTTTCATCTTTTATTTCTTCAACCTTGATCTCAGGATCCTTACTTATCCCGCCGAAATCAGCAGGGACCCGCTCGCCCTGAAAAGTGAAGTTTTTATAAATGTCTTCTAAAGTGATTTGTTTCTTTTGTGCCAAAGCAAATAATGGCAAGAAAAACAGGAGCAGGAATAGCTTACGCATAGTGATAATATTTTATGACAGTAAATGTAATGGAAACAGGGCAAACGGGGTTGCCGTACATGTAAAATAAGGAATAAGAAATAAAAAATAAGGAATGAGAAAGTGGGACGCCGTTGTATTTAACTTCTTTATTCCTTATTTCTTATTTTATTTAGAGTCTGCCATATCAGGTATGGCTTCAACACGATACCCGCCTGCATCTAATTTCTTCTTGGTTGCTGAAAATGCATTCAGGGTTTCTTCAATATCCTCATCTGTATGCACCGCAGTGGGAATGAGGCGGTAAATAATATGTCCTTTCGGAATTACCGGGTAAACAATGATGGAGCAGAAAATAGAATAATTTTCCCGCAGGTCCATTACCATCGTCGTTGCTTCCGGCACATCACCTTTCATATAAACTGGTGTGACCACGGAATCAGTTTTACCAATATCAAATCCCCTTTCTTTCAACCCTTCCTGGAGTTTGCGTGCATTCTCCCACAATTTATTCTTTAACTGAGGTTGTGTACGAAGGAGCTCCAGTCGCTTCAGGTTGCCGATCACTAATGGCATGGGCAGGCTTTTCGCAAATATCTGCGAACGGCTATTATAACGGATATAGTCAATGATATTTTTATCGCCTGAAATAAACGCCCCGATAGAAGCCATTGATTTGGCAAAAGTGGAAAAATACAAATCGATTTTATCCTGCACACCCTGCTCTTCCCCGGCACCGGCGCCTGTTTTGCCCAGGGTGCCAAAACCATGCGCATCATCCACCAATAAACGGAATTCATACTTGTCTTTTAAAGCAGCAATTTCTTTTAACTTTCCCTGGTCGCCTGCCATACCAAAAACCCCTTCTGTTATCAGTAATATTCCACCGGCTTTTTGTTTTTCGATGAGGGCCGTTGCCCGCTGTAATTGTTTTTCACAATCGGCCACATCATTATGTTTGAAAACATAACGGTGTCCCGGGTGTAAACGTAACCCGTCGATAATACAGGCATGGCTCTCGCCGTCATATACAACAACATCGTGGCGGCCACATAATGCGTCTATTAAACTTACCATTCCCTGGTAACCAAAATTCAAAAGAATGGTATCTTCTTTTCCTTCGAAGGCAGCCAGTTCTTTTTCGAGTTGTTCATGGTAATTACTGTTGCCACTCATCATGCGTGCACCCATGGGCGACGCCAGTCCGTATTTTACAGTTGCATCCGCATCTGCTTTGCGAACCTCCGGGTGATTGGCCAGGCCCAGGTAATTATTCAGGCTCCAGATGATCATTTCCCTGCCACGGAATTTCATGCGGCTTCCGATCTCTCCCTCCAGCTTGGGAAAGAAAAAATATCCGTGTCCTCTTTTCCGATGTTGGCCAAGTGGGCCGTCATTCCTGATTAAACGTTCAAAAATATCTGCCATGTAATTTAGATTTTGTCCCGGTACATCGTCAAGCTCAGTACTTAAGGAGCAGATTTTAGAATTGATAAGAAGCCCGAAACGAGTTGAAATTCAGTTACGAAGCCTGCAAATCATTTGATTTATCGCTGCAAAAATAAGGGATTAGGCCTAAATCAATTGCCTGATCTTGGTTAGCTCATGATCGTCATGTTCAGCAACAAAGAAAAGGGAATCAATCAGCCGCATGGGTGTTTGCAAACGGGGATGCAGGGCATTGAGGGCGGCGGTGGCTTCATCAAAATCCTTCACCCTTGCGATCAGTATATTTCTCGCATTAATAAATTGATGAAGCAGTTCGTCCACGGTTTTTGAATTATGATTGGCAGCACTTGTTTTTGCATTACTCATATCGGCTGCCCTCAATGTTTTTTTCTGTTCCAGGAAATCATTGATCCTTCCGTTCCATAATTCTTCCAGGTCGTAAAGATGTCCGATCACTTCTTTGATGGACCATTTGCCATTTTTTTTAACACTTAATTTCTCATCAGGAATATCCTTTACCATTGCTTCCAGTTGCAGCAAGGTGCCTCTTAAACGCTCAATGATCACCGGGAATAATCCAACCGGGAAGTTGAATTCAAATTTTCTTTCTATCCAGGGTGTTTGTGTGATCATTGTTTGTTTTTTAATGCATACCATTTTCTTTTGAGTTCTTCAAATTGTTTTTGCGTTTCAAACAATGCAGCGATGGTTTGTGATGTTGGTGGCCTGTCACTGTCCTGTAATGTATTGAAGAATGATGCAAATAAATTATTAAACCTTCTGAAACTCGGGTCATTGCTTCCCGGCGGATTGTTTTCCAGCAATGCGGCTTGTTTATCTTTTTTATTCAGTTCATCCGCAACAGTTACAGGTGGGTTGGTCATTTGTCCACGCAACATCAACCTATATAGCCTGATCTCTTCCAGTATTCTCATACATTCTTTTCTTCCTTCATAACATTCAAAAGAAAGAGCATGTTGTTTCCTAAGATCGGCGGCACTTGTTGTTACCCTTGGATCCATTTTTACTGTAAAATCCTGTTCAAAAACTTGTCCATCGATAGTTAATCTTGCAGTGTATGTATCCGGCATTACCCAGGGTGCTGTTTGGTCCCGCGCTGTATTCATATAAGTGGCACCAATAGGATAGGAGGGTGGCAGATTCAACGGAGCATATTTCATATCCCAGGTAAAACGATGATGACCCGGTTCTGCTGAAAGTATTTGTTGCGGACGAATCCAGTAATAGGGGATGTTTACGTCCCCGATTTTGTACAAGGTATCATTGTTAGTATATCTCCGAAAAAATTTCACTCCCAGGGATGGATACTTTTTAATTATTTCAAGCGTTACGTTAGTTGCTTTTCCGCTCAAATAATAATCAATGATCGCAGCGTCAGGCGGATTTTGTCCGGCCGGTTCTTCCTGCGGTAACGGTGTATCCGTCCACATATCCCATCTTACCCGGTAAGATGTTTGCGGATAATAAAGAATGGTTGGGGAATTGACAAGCCGGGAACTTAATTGTCTAAGTGGAGTTATATCGTCCAGTACCCAGAAACTTCTTCCATGTGTGCCGATAACTAAGTCATCATCTTTTATAACTAAATCTCTTATGGATGTCGCAGGCATATTCAATCTTAAGCTCTGCCAGTTTTCGCCATCATCAAAAGAAACGTAGACTGCTCTTTCGCTTCCGGCAAATAATAATCCTTTGCGTACAGGATCTTCCCTTACTACATTGATCGGATCGTTCGGTAAACCATTTACGATCTCTTTCCATGTTTTGCCGCCATCTCTTGTTCTGTAAATATGCGGTCGCATATCATCGCAACGGATACGATTAACTGCTGCATACGCTGTGTTTGCATCTATATGGCTTGCATCCATCAATGAAACCTTGCTCCAGGATGTAACCTCAGGCGGAGTAACATTCTTCCAGGTCTTGCCTCCATCCCTTGTTACATGAATCAATCCATCATCTGTACCACACCAAATGGTGTTGATGTCTTTATAAGAAGGTGCAACGGTGTAGATCACTCCGCGTCTTGGCATTGTCTTCATTTCATCATTGGTATAAATGCCAACACTGGCCGGAACGTCCCAGCTTTCTCTTGTCAGGTCGGGACTGATGACCTGCCAACTGTTGCCACCGTTCATTGTTTTGAACAAAACATTACCGGCATAGTACAATGTTTTTTTATCAATAGGATTGAACAGCACCGGTGCAGTTCTGATAAAACGGTATTTGCCCCCACGTCCTGCCTCAGGAGAAATATCCTGTGTCTGCCCGGTTCTTTTATCATAGCGGGAAATTTTGCCCCCATAAATGATATTGTTATCCAGCGGATCGGCAGCTACATAACCATATTCCTGGGCGCCGACAGGATGCCATTCGCGGAAAGTTATTTCACCATCGTTACCTCTTGATGCAATGCCCACACTGCCGCTTTCCTGCTGACCGCTGTAAACATTATAGGGAAATGCATTGTCCGTACTCACATGATAAAACTGTGCAGTGGGCTGGTTATACCAGCTTGAAAAAGTTTGTCCGCCATTCACAGTGATGATGGCTCCCTGGTCGCTGGCAATAAAAATGATATCAGTATTGTTAGGATTGATCCAGATACGGTGATAATCATCACCACCGGGCGCGCCACGGAATGCATTCCAGGTTTTGCCACCGTCAATACTCTTCCATGTAACTACATTGGCTGAGTAAACAATATCTTCATTCTTCGGATCCACTTTTACTTCTGCAAAATCACTTCCACGTCCCCAGAATCTTCCGTCAGCATTAATTCTTTTCCAGCTTTCACCGGCATCATCGCTTCTGTATATACCGCCTTCTCTTCCTGCATCCACGGTGGCATACATTCTTTTTGAATCAGAAGGGGCAATGCAAAAACCGATTCTTCCCAAACCCTGTTCAGTAGTTGGCAATCCACTGGTAATTTTTTTCCAGCTTGTGCCCCCGTCTGTTGATTTAAATAAACCGCTTTCTTTTCCGTTCCAGGCGCCATTCTCCCAGGGCCCCTGCCTGCCTGCCCACATGTCAGCAAATATGATATTGGTATTATTGGGGTCGATCGTTACCTGGATCGCCCCGGTGTTTTCATCTTTATATAAAACTCTTTCCCAGGTCTTGCCTCCATCGGTTGTCCTGTACACGCCTCTTTCTTCATTAGGGCCATAAGGATGACCCAATGCTGCCACAAAAACTTTGTTCTCGTTGTTGGGATCAATTGCTAATCCTCCTATTTGTTGTGCGTCTTTCAAACCCATATTCATCCATGTCTTTCCACCATCGGTCGATTTATAAACGCCATCACCCACAGAAAGATCAGGTCTTTGAATTCCCTCACCGCTGCCTACATAAATTACGTTCGGGTTGGAAGGGGCTACTGCCACATCTCCAATGGAACCAGTAGGCTGATCATCAAAAATGGGGAACCAGGTTCTGCCGAAGTCGGTCGTTTTCCAAACACCGCCATTATTTACCCCGATATAAAATACATTGGGCTGTTGCGGTACACCCACGGCGCCAACTGTTCTGCCACCGCGGTGCGGGCCGATCATCCTCCATTTCATGTCGTTAAAATATTTTGCATCGAATGATTGAGCCTCCAGCGAACAGCTGACTATTGCTATCAGCAAAAAAGAAAAAAAATGTTTTAGCATAACTAAAGGTTGTTGCCTAAGGTAAGGATTCTGACTGTAATTTTTTTTTGGTAAACCCTTTGTTGGGCGTTTGCTTTATTTCTTCATTTCTTTTTCGAAACAAAGGCTGTTTTCAATACCTGCATACTGCCCGTAGTTTGGAATAGGTTGGTACCCGTTCTTTTTGTAAAGTGCGACGGCTTCCGTTTGTCTTTTCCCGGTTTCCAATATGCA
>JBGPKR010000040.1:0-24059 GCA_041486045.1 Chitinophagaceae bacterium
ACGCAGGTTGCACTCCTGTTAACCCCCTCAACCCTTTCGGGAGAGGAAGGGGATGTTGCGTCAAAATTTATTTTAGCAGTCTTCGTATAAAATTTCTGACCAAAACATGTCATTGTCATCAATACTGAAAGAATCGTTACAAAAAGGGTTTTCATGTTTACGTTTTTTTAATAGTTAACAAATTATTTTTTTGAATCAACAACACTGCGAACCAGGATCACATCTGACCCCAGCATTTCATCGGCATTGAACCCGGAGCAAATACCTTTTACAGCTATTCTGCTTCCTTTTTTTACCGCTTCGGCCTCCTTGCTGTGCATGCTGTCAATACTGCATCTTACCGATGACATGGATAATGTATCTCCCAGCGCCAGCGAATAAAATCCCTTATCATCTTTTACAACTTCTTTCAGGAGGCCCTCCACCCTTATTACTTTATCCCAGTATTTTTTATTGGAAGCCTGTTCATTTGTTTCAAATTCTTTTATAAGGTCCGTTGCTGCCAGGGAATAATCAGCCTTCAGCCTGGCTGTATCCTTATGGGTCCGGTTGTATTCTTTATAGATGTATAAGGCTACTGCTGCAGCAACCAGCAGCAGCGCAAGCAATACATAGCGAATGATCTTTTTTCGTTTCATAATAGTGGCTTTAATGTTAATTATTAAGTAGTCCGGCATCGATCCATTTCCTGATGGCCATTATCTGGCAGCTATTCAGCTTGGACATGCCTTCCGGCATGGGGATATAGCCAGGCGAATGGTTAACGCTTCCATATAATTTACCGGTCAGGGCAATAGCTTTGTCTGTGTTATAGGTCCCCATTGTTATTCCCCCTGAGGGGAAATTGCCTGTGTGGCAATTATAACAGTATTGCCGGAGCACAGGCACCACATGCTGCGTATAGGAAATATTACTGATGGTATCCGTACAGGGGGCATTCGGATTTCCATATAACAGATCTTCTTTGTCATAATAACAGGAGCTGATAAAAAGAAAAAGGAAAATTGTAATCATTCCAATTAATATTTTTTTCATGCTTTGAATTTTAGTTTTTAATTGTTTAGTGAACCTGCATTTATCCATTTTTGGATCTGTCTTATTTCACAATCGGAAAGTTTAGCTCCGTTTTTAGGCATCGGCGAATAACCCGTTTGCTGTGCAACTGAGCCATAAAGCTTTCCATTTAATGCTGCTGTTTTTACAGAATTATAAGTGGACAGATCAATATTGCCTCCGGGGTTAGCGGGATTATGACAACCGGCACATTTGTTATCAATGATCGGTTTAACCGCCCCGCTATAGGTAAACACAGCTGTATCACATTGACCCATACAATTATTGTTTTTTGCGCCCTGGTTTATCCATTTCTGGATCAATGCTTTTTGAGAAGCAGTTAATGCAGCCATGGGCGGCGGAGGCATTCTTTCATCCCCGGTTTTGTTGAGCACTTTATACAACTTACTGCCGGCAGCATTACCTGCAACCACATACTTAATAATGTTGGTATATGTCGTAAGATTGACCCCCTCAGCATGCGAAATATTATCATGACAGCTGCTCATGGTACAATTAGAGGAAATGATGGGCATGATATCATTCATAAAATACGCCGTGTCAGGGCTACAGGCGGAAGTTGGTGGCGGATTCCCGCCGGAACCACCACCGTTATCTCCGGCCCCCGGACTTAATAGTTCATGCCGGCAGGCATTCAACAGAATAAATATTATTGCAAAACCTGCTATTGCTTTGTAAGCAAATTCTTTTTTCATAACGGTTTGTTTGATGCTCATCAAATAATCAATTCGGTTAATTGATGGCTGGTACAACTTTACATAGGTATCCGGGTACGCTGTCTATATTCCAGGAATCGCTTCAGCAGCGATACAGGAATTCAGAAATCAGATCATTTCTGAAAAACAAAAGTGTAGTTGAAAATCAGGCTTGTTTTGGGGGTTGCAAGATCAGCAAAACATGTTTGGAGGGCGTGCCTGTTTGCAGGCGGTCGCTATATTCCCTGTTTGGCCAGAAATTGAAATCAGCTGCGGGTAATTCTTTTACCATTGGCGAGTATACAACAGTAATGGTATTGTGATCCGGGTTGTGACAGGGGAGTTGCTTATCAAGGTCATCATCCGCTTTTGTTCCGTCATCACCGGCATAATGCATGGCGATGAATTCAAAAAAGTTCAATCCCGGGTTGAGACGCTCATGCTGGAAAAAATGAGTTACTAATCGGGGAAGTTTGAATAGCTGCCCCACTTCGGTATTACCAACAAGGTGAACACTAACCAGGAGTATAGCCAGGATCTTACGCATTGATGCTGCCAAATGCCCAAAAATTATGCCATGTGTGGCGCAACGTAGAGCAAGGAAATTTTATTGCCTATGATCAAAATCATAAACATAATTTTTTCTGAAAATTTCCGGATGGCTGTTCGTAAAATGACCAAACTACCTGAGTAATAGTTCACAAGGCTTCAGCCCCGTATGCTTCTTGAAGGCTGTGGAGAAATGTGAGATGGAAGAATAACCCAGCATCATAGACACTTCGGTTACGCTTAATCCTTTTTCGTAGAGCAGGTATTTGGCATGTTCCATCCGCTGGCTCTGGTAAAAATCAAAGATGGTGGCGCCAAACATTTCTTTGAACCCTTTTTTCAGGTAACATTCATTGATAGCCACTTTACGGCTAAGTTCCTTAATGGTGATGGGCTCGCCAATATGTTGTATCAGCACTTCCCTTGCCTTTATAATTTTTTCACGGTCCAGTTCATTGGCCAGGAACTTGCAGTTCACCACGTCAATTTCTTTTTCGCCCAGCATGCAATCAAGGCTGTAGAGCAACAGCATTTGTGTCTGTGCATTGATATAAATATTTTCCAGGCTGCCGCTGTAGGTATGATTCAGCAATGCTTCCAGCACCATTCTTGTTTTGCCGCAAAGTGGCAGTGTTTTACTGAAAGATGATGCATGTTTAAAATTGAGGATATCGTCTGTCAGTGTATCCGTGGTCCGGCGTGGCTTGACAAACTGGCGCAGTTGCACCGGTGAAAAGCGAAAGCTTACCACATCCAGGCTGTCCACTCTTTCTACACAGTTTTTTGATGCGCTGAACTGGCACATATCGCATTCTGTATCTTTTTTCCGGCAATAAACGTTTCCGCTGACACAAAACTTCAGTTCGAGGTAATTTTCCCGGGGCATGGTTTTTTCATAGTGATAAACGATCATGCCGGTATCTTCTATGTTCCATTGAACATTCCGGAAAAATCTTTTTATCGTGTATTGAACCGAGCCGGGTATCTGTTGTTGTTTTTCATGCAGCAATAACAGCTGATCCTGCATCAGGTTTTGCTTAAAAGCCAGGGCCAGTATTTCCTGAGAATTGTTCATAGACTAATGCAAATTTACAGTGCAAACATTGATTATTATCAAGCTGTTTGAAGCGAATAAGCTGAAAGGCTGAGTTTTAACAATCTATGGCCAAAAAAAGTTTAGTTTTTAGCTGTATCTGCTAACTTTGCCGTCCCCTGCCAGCAGGTAGGGCTACTTCGTAAGAACCCATGATCCATCCGCATACATATATTCATCCTAATGCCAGGTTGGCGACCAATGTCAAAATTGACCCTTTCACCGTCATTCACCAGGACGTGGAAATCGGGGACGGCACCTGGATCGGATCCAATGTAACGATTATGGAAGGCGCCAGGATCGGAAAGAATTGCCGGATCTTTCCCGGGGCGGTCATTGCTGCCATCCCGCAGGACCTGAAATTTCATGGTGAATACTCCACGGTGATCATTGGCGATAATACTACCATCCGGGAATTTGTAACAGTAAACCGTGGCACGTCAGACCGGGAAAAAACTGTTTTGGGAAAGAACTGTCTTGTCATGGCCTATTCCCATTTTGCCCATGATTGTTTGCTGGGAGATAATTGTATCGTGAGCAACAATACCCAGGTGGCCGGGCATGTGACCATTGGTGAATGGGTGATACTGGCCGGTATGTGTGCCGTACACCAGTTTGTAAAGATCGGCAGTCATTCTTTTATTGCCGGTGGTTCATTAGTGACCAAAGATGTTCCTCCTTACATCAAAGCAGGAAGAAATCCATTAAGCTATGCCGGTATAAACTCTGTTGGTTTAAAAAGAAGGGGCTTCAGCATTGAACGCATCAATCATATATTGGATATCTACAGGGTACTCTATAATAAAGGAATGAACACCAGCCAGGCGGTTGAGTATATTGAAGAGGAAATGCCGGCTACCGATGAACGCGATGAAATAGTGACCTTTATCCGTGAAAGCGGCCGGGGCATCATCAAACGATTCACCAAAGGCAGCAACGATGACGATCTCCCTATCTGACGCCGGTAAACGTTTTAACCGTGACTGGATCTTCCGTCATGTGAATTACACATTTGAAGCAGGACAATCTTATGCCATCATTGGGCCGAATGGGTCGGGGAAAAGTACTTTGTTGCAGGTACTGAGTGGCGGGATGATGCTGAACGATGGAAGTATTGAGTTCAGAGTCGGGAGTTCTGAGTCAGGAGTTCTGAGTCGGGAGTTGGGAGTTGGGAGTTCAACAATCATTTCCACAGAAAAAATTTACAATCATATTTCGATATGTGCTCCTTACCTGGAAGTAATTGAGGAAATGACACTAAAAGAATTCCTGGAATTTCACCGGGGATTCAAACCTTTTTTAGAAGGAATAACGGCTGATTCAATTATTTCCACTCTTGGTTTAGAGAAAGCTATCAATAAACAGATCCGCTACTACTCTTCCGGGATGAAGCAAAGAGTAAAATTGGCGCAATGTATTTTTTCGGATACGGCCATTGTTTTGCTGGATGAACCCTGTACCAACCTGGATACAGAAGGAATTGCACTCTACCACCGGTTAATTGATGAATACAGTAAAGACAGGTTAGTGGTGGTGAGCAGTAATGATGAAGTGGAGTATAAGTTTTGTGAAAATGTGGTAAATATGAATAGCTGGAAATAATCTTTTATTACATTCGAATAATGAAAAGAGTTTTGTTTTCATTATTCGTATTGACTCCTTTGTTTTTACCAGCGCAGAAAACTAATTTTTCTCTTACAATACATTTCAAGCTTATTGTTCCGGCGAAGTATGTTTATATCTTTATGAACTACGAACGAAGAATTGACACGTTACCCTTCCCGATCAATGATATACTCAACTACAAAGGTGTAATAAATAATCCCGGTACATTTCAAATAAAAACAGATTCCTCAGCCCCCATCTCGCTTTGGATTGACAGTACTCCCATTTTTTTATCTTGTTCAGAAGAAAAGACAAAATACGGCTATACCCAACTTAACATTAATAGCCTCCAGGGTTCAGATGATTCGAAATTATATTTTCAAATGACTGTTCCGAGAAGTTTTACTAAAAAACTTCCGCTCAACTTAACCAAAGAGGAAAGGGATTCCATTTCTAAATCAGACCGCTTTCATTTTGGTTATGACCTGGTTGATAGTTTGTTTAACATACGACCAACATCGCCCATCCTTCCATTCTATATCAGTTTTTATCAAACCCTGTTAGAAGCGGATGCCGTTAGTTCATTCTTCCAGAGGCTAACAGATGAATCTCAAAACTCAGAGCAAGGTCAAAAAATCAAACTATTTTTAGAGAGAAGTGCTTTACTTCAAAAAGGAACTGTAGTGGAGAACTTTATCATGAAGAACTTCAAAGGCAGAAAACTCTCGTTGCATTCTGTTTCTGCAAAATATATCTTACTGGATTTCTGGGCAAGTTGGTGTGGCCCCTGCAGAGCTGAAAACCCCAACCTTGTTAAAGTATATAACCAATACAAAGAAAAAGGGTTTGAAATAATTGGAATATCATTGGATGATACCAAAAGGGACTGGATCAAAGCTGTAAAAAAGGATAACCTGACCTGGCATCATATTTCAGACCTGAAAGGGTGGGAAAATAAGTTAGCACAAAAGTATAAGATTTCATATGTCCCTTATACCATTTTGCTTGACTCTAATTATAGGGTCATTGCAACTTCTCTTCATGCAAGTCAATTAGAGGATTTTCTTGCCAGGTTATATAAATAAATTTTGAGATTAACTTCAATACAAACAGAGTATTACCGCGGGTTTACATGCGGCAAATCCGGATAAACTTCAGGTTCTTCTCTTCCTGAACATTTTCTTCCACCAATCCTTCCGCATACAGGGTTGTTCTATCAACCGGTAAAAAGCAGCGCTGAAAATTAATACCGCAGCAATCAGCAATACAGCATACAGAACAATTGCTAAGGGTCCATGAAGCAATGGCAATTTCGCAAGACCTTCTGATACCCCTGACATAATCAGTACATGGAGCAGGTAAATGGAATAACACATGCCGCCAATAATGGTAATGAGCCGGAGACTCGCCAGCTTTTTAAGTCCTTCATTAAATAGTACCAGGTAAAAAGCCGTATTCATCAATAAAAGCTTCAGCAGGAAAAACCAAATTGAATTGACAGAAATAATAAAGGGCATGCCAAGAAGGATGGTGGCACCGGCAATAATACCGATCCCGTTATTAAGTTTCAACTTATGTCCATTGCAATAAAGATCAGCCAGTAACATTCCTGAAAAGAAATAGCATATAAAATAAGGAAGCATGGTTGGCATCTTCCAGAAGCTATCGTATGCATAAACCCCCGAAACCAAGATCAGCAGCACAAGCAGGATGAGCCGGGCAAACCGGTTCTTTATTAAAAAAATAAAACAAAGAAAAGGAGCCAGTATATAAAACTGCACTTCCACTTCCAGCGACCAGGCCACTCCCATCACCGATGAAGAACTGTTATAAATAATATTGTGCAGGTAAACAGAAGAAGCCCCGAGGTGGGGCAATAAATCAGTAAACGATTCATTTTTAATAAATACAAGTAAAAGAAATGATATAAGAAGAGCGGCAAGGTAGGGCGGCTCCAATCGTGTAAGCCTTCGCAGGTAATATTTTTTTAAAGATACAGGGGCTCCATCAGTCATTTTTTCTTTTATGAATGGCAGCGCCAGTATAAACCCGCTGATCATGAAAAAGAATGAAACTCCTTGTCCTCCTTCCAATATAACTGAAACAAAATATGGATCACTGAAAAGTTTGCCATTAAACAGGTGCGTATTTATCATGCTGGGCAAATGCATCCATACGACTACCCAAAAAATGGCGACAAATCGTAAGCCATCAATTTCAGGAATATAATTCCCGGCAGAAGTGATGCGCCGGAATTTTTCAAGAAAGTTTGAAGAGGATTTTGTCATGTTATATCCGTCAGACCGGGACAGCTTGTCTCGTTTTTTCGGGAGTCAGACGGGTCTACCGCTGACTGGCGATCAGCAAATTCAAATCGGTGTATTTTAAGTCAAAGCGCTGGCTGAGATAAAAATTTGTAAGCGCCCCTTTAAACAAATAAATGCCACTGCGTAAATGTATTTTATGCCAGAGTAGTTTTTCAAATCCCCCTTCTTCCCCTGCTTCGAGCAAGAGCGGCATCAGTACATTACTGATGGCCTGCGAGGCTGTTCGTGAAAAACCGGAAGGAATATTCGGCACACAATAATGGATCACCCCATACTTCAGGAAAATGGGATGCTCATGTGAAGTTATTTCAGATGTTTCAAAGCAACCGCCCCGGTCAATACTTACATCGATCACCACCGAACCGGGCCGCATATTACTGACCATTTCTTCTGTTACCACGAGGGGTGTTCTTCCCGTTTCGGAACCGAGCGCCCCCACGGCCACCTCACAGGTTTTTAATTGCTTGGCCAGCATACGGGGCTCGATGACCGAGGTCCAGAGACGATGACCAATATTATTCTGCAACCTCTTTAAACGATAAACACTGTTGTCAAAAACTTTTACGGAAGCTCCTAATGCCAAAGCAGCCCTTGCCGCATATTCTCCCACAATACCGGCGCCGATAATAATAACTTTTGTCGGTGCAATACCGGAAATACCGCCCAGCAATACTCCCTTGCCATGATTGGCCGAGCCGAGATATTGTGCAGCGATCAGCATGACCGCACTGCCGGCGATCTCACTCATGCTGCGAACAATTGGATAGGAGTCGCTGTCATCCTTTAAATTTTCAAAAGAAATTGCTGTAACTCTTTTCTCCATCATCTTCTCCAGTATCTCCGCTTTCATCACGGAAAGATGAATGGGAGAAATGATGATCTGGTTCAATTGAAGCAAAGGAAGGTCCTCATCTATGATGGGTGCACTTTTTACCAGGATGGGAGCTTTAAAAACATCGGCTCTTTCATAAACAATTTTTGCCCCGGCTTCACTATAATCCTTGTCACGGAAATGAGAAGCTTCACCGGCATTATGTTCGATCACAATTTTATGGCCATTGCTGACCAGCACACTTACCGCATCCGGGGTCAATGCAATGCGGTTTTCCTGGAAGGCAATTTCTTTTGGAATGCCGATCATCATCCCTTCTGCTTTGGGTCTTATGTCCAGCGTTTCTTCAAGAGTTTCGTAGCTGAAGGAAGTGCTGATTTTGGGTTTTTGCTGGCTCATTGGCTGGTTACTGGGTTCTGGTTGCTGGTTATTAGTTTCTGGTTGCCGGTTATTTAAAGATTGGAAGATTCTTCACTGAAAACAGTAACAAGCAACGGGTAACTAGTTACTCAAATGTAATTAAATATTGGCGATTTTCAGGCGTCTTGTTTTATCGTCAATAACTTCGATGAAGGCATGAATACTGCCGGGGGGGAAAAGATGGGGAGCTTTCTCCGGCCATTCCAGCAGGCAGAGGTTACCACTGTATAAACAATCCTCAACACCGGCTTTCAATGCCTCTTCTTCATCCTTCAGCCGGTAGAGGTCAATATGAAATAATACTCTTTTAGTTCCGTCACAATCATATTCATACTCATTTATTATGGAAAAGGTGGGACTGCCCACCACATCCTTCACTCCTTTCACATCACACAATGCATGAATAAAAGTGGTTTTGCCTGATCCCATCGGGCCATGAAAAGCAATAACAGTTTTGCCGTTTATGGCTTTCCGGAACTCTTTTGCAACCATGTTGATATTATCAAGAGAAAAAAACCATTCCATGTCACAAATTTAGCCAGATATAGCAACCATGTTGTAAACATATTTCCGTTATCGCAAAACTCAGCATTACACATTATGGTAATTTTGCAGCATGGAAACGGTTCAATGGAAAGTTGACGGGATGGATTGTACCAATTGTGCCCTCACCATACGCAGGTACCTGGAAAAAGAAGGGATGAAAAATGTGAAAGTAAATTTCGGTACCGGTGATGTCAGTTTCGATATAAACGGAATCACTCCCGAAGCAAAACTTTCCAAAGGAATAAAAGAGCTTGGTTATGAGGTGGTGGATGAAAGATCAGCTAACCTTAAACCTGGAACCTTAAATTTTAAACTATTTCCTTCCACACACCTGCAGCGTTTTTTATTTTGTCTTCCTTTTACTGCCCTCCTGTTATTGCATATGATCCCTGCTGTACACATTCACTGGCTGACGGATCCATGGGTGCAATTAGGCTTGACCATCCCCGTTTTCCTGGCCGGTATGAGTTTTTTTGGAAAGAGCGCCTGGAAAAGTTTGCGCAATGGGATCCCCAACATGAATGTGCTGATAGCGATGGGGGCAGCCGCCTCATTTATTTATAGTTTGTACGGAACGCTGACGAACCAGGCGGCCCATTTCATGTTCTATGAAACAACAGCCACTATAATAACCCTGGTTTTTCTTGGGAATTATTTAGAAGAAGCTTCTATCCGCTCTACGCAGAAAGCATTGAACGAATTGGTCCGATCACAAAAAGTGATGGCCAATATGATCGCTTTTGATGAAGAACACAAAGAACAAATTTTCCTGGTAGAAAATACAAGACTCCATGTCGGCGATCTTGTCCTGATCAAAAGCGGTGAACAGGTGCCGATGGATTGCAAGATATTATGGGGCGATGCTCATGTGAATGAAGCCATCATAACCGGTGAAAGCAGCCCTATTCACAAATTTGCAAAAGATAAACTGATCGGCGGTAGTGTTCTTCATGATGGGACTGTGAAGGCACAGGTAACTGCTGTGGGTAAGGATACCATACTCTCCGGTATCATTAACCTGGTGAAACAGGCACAGGGAGAAAAGCCGCCTGTTCAACTATTGGCTGATAAGATCAGCGCCATATTCGTTCCGGTTGTTATTGGCATTGCGGTAATAACTCTTGTCATGAACTGGATCGTTCTGCACGACTTCACTCATTCGTTAATGCGCAGCATTGCAGTTCTTGTAATTGCCTGTCCCTGCGCTATGGGATTAGCGACCCCGGCCGCCATTGCAGTTGGATTAGGAAGAGGGGCAAGAAACGGGATTCTTTTTCGTAATGCAAAAAGTCTTGAGTTGTTTAAAGATATCAAGCAGGCAGTTTTTGATAAGACGGGAACACTGACCACAGGTAAATTCCAAATCTCAAATTACAAATCCCAAATCGGGGAGTCTGAATTTAGAAAAATAGTTTACTCATTAGAGAAGTATTCCAATCATCCGATCGCAAAATGTATCACAGAAGAATGGAAGAGCAATGAGGAGATCAGTTGGTCAGGCATTGAAGAAGTAAAAGGCCTGGGTATGAAAGCAGAAGATAAAGAAGGCAATGGCTGGCGGGCGGGTTCATTTAAGATAGCTTCCACTGTTACGACCGATGATATACATAATGTTTATATCACAAAGAACAATGAATTAATTGGCTGGATCGATGTTAAAGATGAGACAAGACCCGAGGCAAAAGCCGTGATCGATTATTTACATTCAAAAGGCATCCGGACAATCCTGTTAAGTGGTGATAGTCATGACAAAACAAAAGCCCTGGGTGAAGAACTCGGCATTGATACCGTGATCGCCGGACAAACTCCTGAACAAAAACTAAATACCATCACCCAACTTTCTGCTGCCTCCCCGACAGTAATGATCGGTGATGGCATCAATGATGCACCGGCATTAGCCAAAGCCACGGTGGGCATTTCGATGAGTGATGCTTCGCAAATTGCCATGCAAACCTCACAGGTTGTGCTGATGAATAACGGCCTGAAACATTTACCAACAGCATTGGGATTGGGTAAACACACTTATATCACCATCAAACAAAACCTTTTCTGGGCATTCGCCTATAATATTATAGCCATACCCGTTGCAGCGTTGGGATTTCTTACCCCAAATATCAGCGCCCTGGCCATGGGATTAAGCGATGTAGTGCTGGCCATTAACTCCGTCCGCCTCTTCGTGAAGAAAGTGCTGTAAATTCACAGCTGCCTGAAGGCAGGCAGGTTTCACGATGCAATCCATTCAATCCATATTGAAACAATACTGGGGCTTCGATGCATTTCGTCCTTTGCAGGAAGAAATCATCAATGCTGTACTTGATGGCAAAGACAGCCTGGCATTGATGCCAACCGGCGGGGGCAAGTCATTGTGCTACCAGGTTCCTGCCATGGCCAGGGAAGGAATCTGCCTGGTGATCTCTCCGTTGATCGCCTTAATGAAAGACCAGGTTGAAAATCTGCGGAAGAAAGGAATTACCGCATTTGCCATTTATTCAGGGATGAGCCGTAAAGAAGTTATCAATACGTTTAAAGTAGCTTCAGAAAGTAATTGTAAGTTTTTATATGTATCTCCTGAAAGATTAGAAACTGCTTTATTCAAAGAATATTTGCCGGGATTAAATATCAGTTTGATCGCTGTGGATGAAGCCCACTGCATCTCTCAATGGGGTTATGATTTCCGTCCGCCCTATTTAAGAATAGCCGCATTGAGGGAAGAACTCCCGGCTGTTCCCATACTGGCATTGACTGCATCGGCCACAGCTGATGTGCAGAGAGATATTTGTGAAAAGCTGCAGCCCCCCCACCCCCCAAAGGGGGGATTTCAGACCCCTCAATCCGTAGACTCATTCACTGATTGGAAAATATTTCGCCAATCTTTTGAACGGGCGAATCTTTCTTACAGCACATTTAAAGTAGATTCCAAGATCAATAAGGTTATCGATGTGCTGAGAAAAGTTCCGGGCTCTGCAATTATTTACTGCAAAAGCAGGAAAAGAACCAAAGAAATAAGCGAGTTGCTGCAGTTACAAAACATTTCAACCGATCATTATCATGCAGGACTGCTGCAGGAAGAAAGAAATAAAAAACAGGAAGCCTGGGTCCATAATAAAACAAGGGTGATCGTTTGCACTAATGCATTCGGAATGGGTATTGATAAGCCTGATGTAAGAGTTGTGATCCATGCGGATGTTCCTGATTGTTTAGAAAACTATTACCAGGAAGCGGGCCGTGCCGGAAGGGATGGGAAAATCGCATACGCTGTACTTTTATTTGATGAAAGAGATATAAAGGAACTGGAAAACCTGGCCGCATTACGATATCCTGTACTGGATGATATAAGAAATGTGTACCAGTCGGTGGCCAATTACCTTCAAATCCCATCCGGAAGCGGGGAAGGACAGTACTATGATTTTGACATCAGTGATTTTCTCCGCAAATTCAAATTAAACAGCCATATGGCTCTTTATGCACTGAAAGCTCTTGAGCAGGATGGTTGGCTGGCTTTTAATGAACAGGTCTTTCTTCCTTCTTTTGTTGGTTTCACTACACATAAAGACTACCTGTATTTATTTGAAAAAGAACACCCGCAGTTAGAACCTCTTATCAAAACATTGCTCCGGGCTTATGAAGGGATATTTGATCAACCGGTTCCAGTTTCAGAAAAAATGCTGGCGGGCCTGGTAAAGAAAGATGCAGAGGAGATCAAAAAACAATTATCTCAACTTCAGCAAGCGGGCATTATCAGCTACCAGCCGCAAAAAGATACAGCACAACTATTATTGCTCCGCAATCGTATCAGGGCTGAAGACATCGTCATTAACATGCAGGCTTATGAAAAAAGAAAGGAACTGTTTCAAAAAAGAATGAAACAAATGCTGAGTTATGTGAAAGAAGAAGCTGAATGCCGGAGCCGTATCATCGGATCTTATTTTGGGGATAATAATATCCGGTCCTGCGGCATTTGTGATAATTGCCTGCGGCAAAAAGCAGCCAGCTTAAGCAAAGAAGAATTTGAAACCTTACATCACCGCATCATCAATATTGTGAAATATGAATCGCTGCATACAAAAGACCTGCTGCTGAAACTGAACGGAGTTAAAAAAGAAAAAGCCTGGAAGATGCTAGAGTTCCTCCAGGCTGAAAAGGAGATTGAAATGGATGCCGGTGGTTGGGTAAAATTAAAATAAGCTTTTCCGTCTGCCGCTTCTTCCTCCCAATCCTAATACGCCCAGCAGGCTCCGGACTATTGTATTACCGGCTGTACGGGTCATACTTCTTACAACAGGGTTATCCAATATCCCTTTTTCTTTTGAAGTGTTTTTTTTCTCTGTTTTTTCTTCTGCATTCTTTTGCTTTTGTTCTTCATCTCTTTTAGCAGCCTCATTTAATTTACCGGTAAGTATTTCATAAGCACTCGGGCTGTCTATGACCTGGTTATACTTACCGGCAATTTTTGATTGACTTATAATTCCATCAATCTCGGCATCCGTCAAAATGTCCATACGGCTTACCGGCGGGCACATCATGCAATGCACCAGCGGTGTGGGAATACCTTTTTCATTCAGCATGGTGACCAGTGCCTCTCCTATTCCTAATTGAGTGATCAGGTCCTCTGTTTTATAAAATTCTGTTTCGGGATAATTATCCGCTGTTTGTTTAATTGTTTTTCTATCCGCCGCAGTAAAGGCCCTTAATGCATGCTGCACTTTCAATCCTAATTGTGCCAGCACTGATGCCGGAACATCCATCGGGTTTTGCGTGCAGAAATAAATGCCAATGCCTTTTGAACGGATGAGTTTGATGATCGTTTCTATCTCCTGCAATAAAGCATCGTTAGCCTCCTGGAAAATAAGATGTGCCTCATCAATAAAGACGACCAGCTTAGGCTTATCAACATCACCTTCTTCAGGGCAGACAGCATACAATTCAGCAAGCAATTGCAGCATGAAGGTGGAAAACAATTTTGGCCTGTCCTGCAGATCGGTCACCCGGACAATAGAGATCATTCCCCGGCCATCATCATGGATGCGCATCAGGTCATCCACTTCAAAACTTTTTTCGCCAAAGAAAACATCGGCGCCCTGTTGCTGCAGTTCAATTACTTTACGAAGGATAGTGCCGGTGGATGTGGTTGAAATTTTTCCATAGTCTTTCTCCATACTTTCCTTTCCTTCATTGCTTACATATTGCAGCACTTTGATGAAGTCTTTCAGGTCAAGCAGGGGTAGTTTGTTATCATCACAATATTTAAAGATCATCGCTACAAATCCACCCTGCGTATCATTGAGCCCCAGAATTTTTGAAAGCAATACCGGGCCAAACTCACTGACCGTTGCTCTTAACCTGGCTCCTTTCTGATTACTTAATGTGAGCAAATCAACCGGGTAAGCTGTTGGTTTGTATTGAATATTTAATTTCTGGCAACGATCTGTTATTTTGTCATTCACAGTTCCGGCGGCCGCTATGCCACTTAAGTCACCTTTGATGTCCATTAGCAGTACCGGCACACTGGCATTACTCAAACCTTCAGCCAGCATTTGAAGGGTTTTGGTTTTACCTGTTCCCGTTGCCCCCGCGATCAGCCCGTGACGGTTCATTGTTTTCAACGGGATAACCACATCTGCACCGCTCACTACATTACCATCCAATACGCCACAACCTATTTTAAAAGTTTCACCTTTGAATGCGTATCCTGTTTTAATTGCATCAAGAAATTTTGCGCTGTCTGCCATAAATTTTTTTAATTGGGATTACTGATAAAATTCAGCGCTGTAAATGTATTTAATATCGCAGAACTTCTACTGCTATTTTCCAGCCGGATTTTTCTCTTCGCCAGATATACGGAGATAGTTTTCTGATTTGCCATTGGCCATTGTACTGCCATAGGTATAACCCATATCAGGTACTAGTGAGACGCCCCATCCTTCCATTGCATATTTATCAAATCGTGGTTCTAATAAAATCATCTTATACTGTACATGCGACGGAAGTATTGGTAAAAAATTATTTTGATTCATAATTATTCCCTTTGACTGAAATCTGTTATACGCTTTTAATGCACCCTTCTTTTCAAATATCTCCAGGAAGTTATTTTCTGCCGCTACCATCTGGAATATTTTCGGGATAGCTTTTGAATTTTTACTTTTCTTTTTCTCATTGATTCTTATTACGTTTTCTAAGGGGAATCTTATAGAGTCCCTTGTGATATCGCTAAGTTTTGTATTGGTGATACCAAGATCAACCAAAAATTTCCATTCCCCATTTGTATTAATATGCCAGACTGTTGTGTATTGTCCCCTTGCTGCTATCGAATCATTTTTTGTTGGTTGAAAAGTCCAGGGCCCGGTGGTATACCCAAAATCGCCTGATGCAGATATTTCAGCATATTGCGGCCACCAGTTCAGTACCCCTGCATTTTTTTCTCTTTTCTCCCAGAATTCAATGGCTTTGACCGGTTTCCCATTATCAAACATGATGCTATTGCTGTCAATAAATTGCTGAAATGCTTCTTTGGTGCTATGTGCAACGGAATACGCAGCAAAATTTTTTTCAGCCTGGATAAGATTGTCAATGCCTTTCTGTGCAATCACTGACTGCCCGAGAAAGAATAAAATAACAGTGTTTAGTGTTTTATTCATTTATGTATTTAAAGTTCTTCTCCCCGTTCCGGCATGAGGATGGCACAGTTTTTAATATATATAGCAAAAATAGAAAGCAAAGGGGTTTAAAGGGTCTGTTTTAACAAAATATTCATCCCTGTTACTTGAACCCCTGAAATGCATTAACTTTATT
This sequence comes from Chitinophagaceae bacterium, assembly GCA_041486045.1. Lineage (GTDB taxonomy): Bacteria > Bacteroidota > Bacteroidia > Chitinophagales > Chitinophagaceae > JJ008. The sequence continues at coordinate 15,931 of JBGPKR010000040.1, forward strand.
TGCCGTCAAACCCCCGTCCCTTACCTTTCCGGCTCATTCAGAAAGATAGGGTCAATTAAAAAACAAAGCTGTACAAGCATTAAAACTTTTATCAATGGACACGAAGAAACCTAAAATTTTGTTGTGCGAAGATGACCCGAACCTCGGAAGTGTTTTGAAGAATTACCTGGAACTAAACGATTATGATGTTACCTTGGAAAGAGATGGCCGTCTTGGCCTGGCTGCTTTTCAACGGGAAAAATTTGACCTCTGCCTGCTGGATGTAATGATGCCCAATATGGACGGATTTACGCTGGCCGAAGAGATCCGGGATGTGGACCCGGACATACCCCTGTTCTTTCTCAGCGCCAAAACGATGAAAGAAGATGTGATACAGGGATATAAACTGGGCGCCGATGATTATATCACAAAGCCTTTTGACAGCGAAGTATTGCTGCTGAAGATAAAAGCGATCCTGAAACGCAACGAAGAGCAGAACAGGGAAAGCGAGAACAAGGAATTTGATTTGTCCACTTATCATTTTAACCCGAGGCTCCGCCAGTTGATACATGGGGGCATCACCCAAACATTATCTCCGAAAGAAAATGAATTGCTGAAAATGCTGGCCGAGCACCTGAATGACCTGTTGCCAAGAGAAGCCGCCCTGAAAAAAATATGGGGCAGCGATACTTATTTTAATGGCCGCAGCATGGATGTGTACATTGCCAAATTGCGCAAGTATTTAAAAGATGATGAGAAGATCGAGATCGTGAATATACACGGTAATGGGTTCAGGCTGGTGGTGCAGGAGTAGAACTAAGATTGAACGGATTGAAAAGGATTATGAGGAAACTTGTAATCCTTTTTATTTTAGCACACAATAGTTATTTCTGTCTGACTTCACTAAACCAGACATCGAAAAAGAAAGTGCCAGTCGTAGTACAAGGGGGGCCCGTCCATCCTTCGGGTGATGTCCCAATTTTGACCAAAATAATATTATTCAGATAATTATATTTATCCTCCAAAGAATAAGTCTTATAAGAAAGGGTATTAAAACGAGTCATGGAACAGATCTCAATTGAGTCTTTTTCCAGAAATTTCACAACAGGTTTACCGCAATTCAGGTCAGAAGTATTAATGATTTTTGCTTCAAACCATTTTTCCTGTTCATTTTTTTTACAGGAAACAAGAATAACAAGAATGATGAAAAAACTCCTTTTCATTACATTCATATTTAAAAAAGACAATCACTCCAAATTATATACTGCTTACCAAAGCTTTACCTGGTCTGAAGAAGTTCCCGGCTTTTTTCCCAAGTGTTCATAAGCCTTCGCCGTTGCTTCCCTTCCTCTTGCTGTGCGTTGTAAAAAGCCTTCCTGTATAAGGAAAGGTTCATAAACTTCTTCCAATGTTCCGGCTTCTTCACCAACGGCTGTAGCAATGGTAGTGATGCCCACGGGGCCACCTTTGAATTTATCAATAATGGTTGAAAGGATACGGTTATCCATATCATCAAGACCGTGTTCATCCACATTCAATGCTTTTAAAGCATGTTGGGTAATACCAAAATCAATTTGCCCATCATTTAATACCTGTGCAAAATCTCTCACCCTTCTCAATAAACCATTGGCAATCCTGGGTGTGCCGCGGCTTCTTCTGCCAATCTCATTCACTGATTCAGTGGAAATAGTTGTTCCCAGTATCCTGGCAGAACGGTGAATGATCGTATTGAGTACTTCCGATGTATAATATTCCAATCTTGATTTGATGGCGAAACGGGATAACAAGGGCGCCGTGAGTAAACCGCTTCTCGTGGTGGCGCCGATCAGTGTAAAGGGATTGAGCGTGATCTGTACGCTTCTTGCATTGGGGCCGCTGTCGATCATGATATCTATCCGGTAGTCCTCCATGGCAGCATATAAATATTCTTCCACCACCGTACTCAGCCGGTGAATTTCATCAATGAATAATACATCATTGGCTTCGAGATTGGTCAGCAACCCTGCCAAGTCGCCTGGTTTTTCAATGACCGGGCCGGAGGTTTCTTTTATATTCACTCCCATTTCATTGGCCACAATTCTTGACAGCGTTGTTTTACCCAAACCGGGAGGGCCATGAAATAAAATATGATCCAGCGCCTCTCCCCTCATTTTGGCCGCTTTGATAAATATCTTCAGGTTGTCAATGATCTGTACCTGGCCGGAGAAATCAGCGATCTGCGCAGGACGGATATTGTTTTCAAATTCCTTGTCCGCGGCGGTTAAATATTCTTTATCGCTGCTTAAATTGGGATTGGTCATGAACTTTTTTACTTAATCTTTGTAAAGTGTAAAGCTAATTATTAATCATCAAAACTATTTTTTATGAAAGTTGGCATATTGGGATCAGGGATCGTGGGCAGGGTATTGGCATCTGCTTTTTTAAATGAAGGTCATTCCGTAATGCTGGGCACCCGGAATATCTCGAAAGATGAGGTGAAAAAATGGCAAAATGAGAATAGCGGGGGATTATTAGGTTCGTTCCAGGATACTGCCCAGTTTGCTGAAATCATTGTGCTGGCGGTCAGCGGCCTGGCCGTGGAAGATGCGATATCGCTGGCAGGCAAAGAACATTTTTTTGAAAAAACTGTAATTGATGCCACTAACCCTATTGCGGCTGTACCTCCCGATAATGGTGTATTAAAATTCTTTACAACACTGGAAAACTCACTGATGGAAAGAATTCAGCAGATCCTTCCGGATGCCCGGTTAGTTAAGGCATTCAACAGTGTGGGTAATGCTTTTATGTATAAACCAAAATTCCCCGGGGGCACTCCCAGTATGTTTATTTGCGGCAACGATGATGGCGCAAAAAAAACGGTTACAGGAATCCTCACTTCATTTGGCTGGGAAACTGAAGATATGGGTAAAGCAGAAGCTGCGAGGGCCATCGAACCCTTGTGTATACTTTGGTGCATTCCGGGATTTATCAGGAACCAATGGACGCATGCATTTAAATTATTAAAGATGTAATTCTATACATATTGATTGAGTTGCAGAACCAGGTCAGGGTCAGGTGAGTTATTCAAATATTTTTTTCTTTCTGAAAATTTACAAACTCCCGGGTAATCACCTTTATGATCATTTATGTCAATAATGATCTGGAAATGCAGGTGCGGTGGCCAATGGCCGTTTTCAGAAGGAATGCCAAATTCGGCAAATACATCTCCCTTACTTAGCCTGTCACCTTCCTGTATATTTTTTATGGAATTCAGGCTTAAATGACCATAAAGCGTATAAAAGCCGGAACCACTGAGTGAGTGAGAAAGAATAATAGTAGCCCCATAATCGCCAAAGTTATTATTGAAAGCAAAGCTGTGAATGATACCATCCCATGGCGCCATTACTGCTGTATTCGGCTTGCCCCAGATGTCGGAGCCTAAGTGAAGTCTTCTTGGTTCTTCACCAGCTGTGGCAGCATCAAATACTTTGCTGCGGCTGTACAATGATCTGTGTTCATTATAACCCCCGATGCCATACCGGGCATCCGCCTCATTTAATTTATGATTAATAAAAGAAGTGAATGCTGTTATGGAGCCAAAGATATCTTCAGAAATTTCTTTATTAGACGGAGAAAAATCAAATGATAGTAATTTATCCGTTAATGGATCAAACGGAATAACAGTTGAAAACTCCTGCTGATGCCTTTTCAATAATTTTATTAATTCCAATGGCTCCGTTTGGTTGAAGTTATGCAGCAAAAGTTATAAAAAAAACATCCCGGTGATAACCACCGGGATGCCTTATTTTGAAAATAATTATGATCTCCTCTTATTTTTCTATCACGATCAGGAAGCCTTTTTTCGAAGTTCTTACACCGTCGTCATAATAGAACTCTACAAGATAGGTTCCTGCACCCAGCTGAGATAAGTCTATCGGAATTACCCGTCCATAATAAAGACCCGTGTAAGTGGGGGTAACGAGCGTTTCCCGATTGGTAGCCGGGTTTGTAACTGCGTTACCGATCATTAACTGGCCATTCATGTTATACACTTTCATGCCAAGATAATTATACAATGTGCTGTTCATCCTTACATTGAAATGTCCATTATTCGGATTGGGGTATATTATCAAAGCGCCCTTGGTCAGTTCCCTGAGTCTCTCCGGGCAATCCTGAACTTTAACAGACGTTGTATCAGTGACCGTACAACCAAAACTATTGGTATAGGTATAAGTGAGTACATAGATTCCTACTCCAGTTGCAGGTGGAACAAAATTGAACCCTGAAACGCCGATACCAGACCAGCTACCACCAACCGGTGTGCCGACCAGCGGACGCAATGTATCACTTATACAAGTTCTCTGGTTGAACAGATCCGTTGCCAGCACCACAGGGCTTGCATTAACAGTAAGGGTCGCAGCTCCATTGGAGGTAGTACTTTGATTACAACTATTTGTAATAATAACCCGGTAACGGTTACCATTTAATGTAACTGGTGCATTACCAACAGTCAATGTTGCGGTGAATACGCCGCCATAGAAAGGACTTGCACTTGCAGACGCTGAATTAGCCAGGTTGGCCCAGGTAACACCAGCATCTGTACTAACCTGCCATTGATAAATAGTTGCAGGAGGAATACTTCCGACTGTTGCAACAGTGAAAGTAGCGGTTGTATTATTGAGAAGAACAGTTGGTGAGGCTGGTAAAGAACAAATTGTAAAGTTGGCCGGTTGAGTGGAAATAACAGGTGCAGATCCTATATTCAGCGTAAGCGGAATTGAAGTAACTGGAGGCGGACATACACCCGAAACAACAACATCATAGGTACCTGCATCTGCAAGGACAACATTATTAATAAACAATATATTGGTTAATACACCAAAATAATGCCCGTTGTTGGTCAGGTTAACACCATTTCTGCGCCACTGATAGGTAAGTCCTGTTCCGGTTGCTGTTACCGTATAGGTTACATTGAAATTCGGACAGACCGTCTGTGTAGCCGGTGTTGGCTGACCAGTGATAGCAGGTAATTGATTTACAGTAATTGTTATTGGTGTTGTACTGATACAATTCAGGGCACTCGTTACAGTAGCCGTATAGGTTCTTGTAACGGTTGGTTTTGCATAAATCGTTGTTCCGGTTACCAGCGCAGTTCCTGTATAGGCAATAGTTGCAGCTGCGTCAGTATACAATTCTGTAACCGGGCTGAATACGAATGTACCTGCACCTGTAGTAACTGTTCCGGTAATTGACTGTATAGCGCCATTACAAATTGTGGAGCTAACCGGAGCAAGGGTAACTACTGGTGTCAGGTTAACTGTAACATTTATTGTAGTATTCTTTGAACAAGGTACAGGGTCTGTTGCAGTAAGAGTGTACACCTGGTTACCAGCAGGGATATTGGTTACACTAAAGGTTACACTTGAGTTATTGGGACCTGAATATACAGGAGCTCCGATTGTACCCGGACCTGCAAGTGTAAATGTATAGTTTCCTAAATTAAGACCTCCTGTAACAGTACCGGTAATAGTAACTGAACCGGGAGAACATACTGTGGATGGAGTTGCTACCGCACTTGTAAATTGAATGTTACTGACATTTACTACTACCGGTGCAGTTGTACCATTACCGCCACCATTGGAACAGGTTACGGTACATCTGTAATAAGTGGTTGTAGCAGGAGCATTAAATGTGTAAACATTGCTGGTTGCACCTCCAATATTTGAATAAGGTCCTGCGGCTGCAGCTGCTGAGCTCCACTGGAAGGTAAGGGCCGAATTTGGAGAATAACCGCTGCATGTTAATGTTACAGAAGCCCCGACACATGCCGTGGACGTTACCGGCGCGATAGCACCGGGTGAAGGGACGCCGGCACAGGCCGGTGCACAGGTTCGGGTTAATGTAAAGTTTCCGGTTGCAGTACCAAAACCGGTCACCAGTATATAATAAGTAAATCCTGCATTAGTATTGAACGTAACCTGTGATTGCAAACCACAGAAATCATCATTGCCGGTTACGCAAACCAAAGCAGCGCAGGTCCCGGTGAAGACACCAATTTTTGTATCATAAGAAGAACCACAAAGACTCAAGGTGACAGGTGAACCATCGCCAACAAATTGATACCAAACTCCGTTCGCCGTATTTAATGTGGTTACACAGGTTGCAACAGCATCTGGTGTGGCACCACAAGCAGTAGAACCAGTAATAGTCTGGCCGCAATTAATATTGATGGCGCCCGTACAAACATCATTTGGAAGCGGAGCACTGGTTCTTGTTAAAGTAAATGTACCCGTAGCTGCACCGAAACCTGTAACTATAATATAATATGTTGTTCCCAGCGTTGTGGCAAAAGTTACCTGTGACTGAAGACCGCAAAAATCGTCATTACCGGTAACACAAACCAGTGCAGCACAGGTTCCTGTAAATACACCAATTTTACTATCATAAGGAGTGCCAACACACATTGTTAACGTATTATTGGCTCCGTTACCAACAAAAGTGTACCATACACCAGGTGCAGTATTAAGTGTTGTAACGCAGGTTGGTACTGCATCTATTGTAGCACCAACGGTTGTGCCGGTTACGGTTCCGCCACAGGCAATTGGAAGAGCCCCGGAACATAGATCATTTGGAATCGCTGCCGCGCAGGTCATGGTCATCGTAAATGCACCGGTGGCAGTGCCAAATCCTGTGACTATTACATAATAGGTTGTACCAAGGGTAGTCGCAAAAGTTACCGAGGATTGCAATCCGCAAAAATCATCATTACCGGTTACACAAACCAATGCAGCGCAGGTGCCGGTGAACACACCAACTTTTGTATCATAACCAGAACCACAAAGGCTTAAAGTCGTTGATTGCCCAGTGCCCACAAATGTGTACCAGACTCCCCCTGCGGTATTTAATGTGGTGACACAGGTAGGCACAGCATCAATTGTGGCTCCAGTAGTGTTGCCGATTACGGTTCCACCACAAGCAATGGGAAGAGCTGTGGTACAATCATCATTTGGTATCGATGATACACAGGTTCTTGCTAAAGTAAATGTGCCGGAGGCAGTGCCAAAACCTGTGACTAAAACATAATAGGTGGTTCCAAGTGTGGAAGTAAATGTGACCTGCGATTGCAATCCGCAAAAATCATCATTACCTGTTACACATACCAGCGCAGCACAGGTACCGGTAAATACGCCAATCTTAGTATCATAACCGGAGCCGCAAAGGCTTAAGGTAGTTGGCTGTCCATTGCCAACAAAGGTGTACCAAAGTCCGGGCGCAGTATTTAAAGTCGTTACACAGGTAGGTACGGCATCTAAAGTCGCTCCAACAGTAGTGCCGGATATTGTTTGAGCACAATTAATAGTTATAGCCCCTGCACAAGCATCATTAACCGGCGGGCAACTGGTGCACTGCACGGTGGTTGTATGACAGACAAAATCAACTCCGCATGCTGCGCTGAGATTCCAGTGTGCATAAAGAGTTCCTGTAAAAGTATTCGCAAAGGAGAGCGGCGAATTGCCGGATGCAACAACAGGTCCGCCCGGCGTACCGCTGCGAATTGTTATATAAGCACCAGTTCCAAGATTGTTAAAAGTAAAATTCAACGTCTGGCCATTTACAGCTCCGTTGATCGTGGAGTAATCCCCGGCAAATGAACAGGTCGAGATCGTAACAATTGAATTATTGGCGGGGATGGTGACCGTTCCAAATTGAAAGGTATTAGTACATTGACTCTGGGCTGCATATCCCGTTAACAACAGTAACGGAAATAATAAGATGTATAATTTCTTCATAAACACAGTTTGGTTGAATAAATAATAATATAACCCCCTTCGCCGGAGGGTTTCCCGGGGGGAAGTTATGATATTTTTTCAGTGCAGCAATTTTTAGGAATAAATTATTTGCCTGGTCAATCGGGCGGATTTATTAGCCCGTTCCGGCCCTTAAAAAAAGACTGCGGCTAACCCTTTTTTTCTGCTATTTTATATGCATTAGCCGGGAAAAATAGCCTTTTGACCTGGTTAGCACACCTGTAAAAAAACACCCCCGACTGTAAACGCCGGGGATGGTTTTATCTAAAACGGCTAATCCGTTATTTATAAACAATGATCCTCCTGGATCCTATCAGTCTGCCGCCAGTTCCCCTCACTTCCACAATATAGGTTTCAGCAGCC
>JBGPKR010000041.1:0-24055 GCA_041486045.1 Chitinophagaceae bacterium
TATCACCAAAGAAAAACATGTACGGACAAAAAATATTTTCAAACAATTTATCCGGTGGTTTTCCTATGAATTTATCCGGTTGGGCCTGTATATGCTGACTTTTTATTACAAGCAAAAAAGTTGATACCCTCAGCAAGGGTATGTTTTTCCACTGACTACTCTCATCTTCTTTACTGACCACCGTCTTTGATTTACCCCTGCCGAAGAAAATACTTTTGTTCTGCAAACAATAATTCGAAACATTAAAAAACAAGGAGGTTTTATGGGAAATACAGCATTAGCCAAATTCAATGAAAGAACACCGTTTGTGTTTGATGATTTTTTCAAACCCTGGAATAACTGGTTTGAAGCCGATCTATTAACAGGGAGGGCCATGACCATGCCGGCAGTTAACATTACTGACAACAAAGACGACTTCACCGTTGCCCTGGCAGTACCCGGCATGAAAAAAGAAGATTTCAATATCGACATTGATGGGAATATGATCACCATCAGCTGCGAAAAAGAAGAGAAAAAAGAAGAAAAAGAAGCAAAATTTACCCGCAAGGAATATAATTTTTCTTCCTTCAGCCGCAGTTTCACTTTGCCGGATGAGATCCTCAAAGAAAAAGTTGAAGCCCGTTATGAAGACGGTGTTTTGAAACTTATGTTGCCCAAAAAAGAAGAGGCAAAAAAAACCGTTATCAGCAAGCACATTGCTGTAAAATAAGTCAGCTACCGGATGGCTTACCGCCCCGTTTCGCCTTTGGTGGGACGGGGCATTTTGTTAGAATCAACCAGCTATGACTGAATTGAAATGAATTTTGACTTAAACTCCCCGGATATATGCTTCAGGCAAATTGACCATTGTCAGCATTATTACTGATGACTGTTCTTGCCTTCCCGGGCTGATGAAAATACCTTTATAGCTGTTTATAAATCGGGCAATCAGCTTGTATGCAGAATTTAACAACTAATAACCTCTTAAAACCGTATCATATGCCAGAGTTGAAATTAAAACAATTGCAGTTCGAAGCCGACACCTGGAAAAGAGAGTTAGGCTTTATGACCGATGAAAATATTCATCTGAAAAACAGGCTTTCGGAAATTCTTAAGAATAATTTTGATAATAATTTATTGGAAGAAGTGGAAATTTTTCATAACAATTTTTTAAAGGAAGATGAAAGGATCGGCTTATTAAAAACTGAAGTGGCCGAATTAGATAAATTACTGGCAAGAGAAATTTTTGAAGATGGGCATATTATCAGGCAAGTGGATAGTAAATTAAAAAGGCTCAGACGTAACATAAAAAATGCAGAAGCCCAGTTTAGCAGATTGAAAATGGGTTTTAACAACTATCTCTCGGAAAATATTATACAGAACAGGTGAAAAATTGTTACCGGAACAAAATAATACTGATAATCCTTGGATGTGTTTGTAGTGTTACAGCTTTCCCCCAAATTACCCCGGAACGGTTACTTCAGTTTATTTCTGAAGAAAAAAATAACTCTAATGAAGATGTAAAAAATTTTTATTACCGGTTAAACTATAAAACGGCCTGGATACAAAGAAATAATCTGCACGACAGGGATCTTCTTTTTAATTTCCTGAAATCATCTGCTGGCCTGGGCCTTATTGAAAATGATTACCCGGTTGAGTTTATTGAAAGCTTAAATAACGGAGCTGTTCCGTTACTGAATGGTAATGACTCACTGGATGCCGAAGTTCGTATAACTGATGCAGCCATTCATTTCTTTAAAGATTTCACATATGGCAATACAAACCCGGCTTTTGGCTATAATGGACTGAAATACCTGCCCGGTTGCAGGGGTATCCCGGTTTTACTGGCTGATTTTATTTCAACCAACAAGCTGCCATTATTACTTACGGAACTTTCTCCTGTTTTTCCTGAAATCATATTACTGGAACAAAAAATAAAATGGATCTATACAGTAATGCTGGATAGTAATTTCAAAGAAGAAATCATAAAACCGGCTAAAGTAAATGCGAACAATAAACCATTAGTTTCAAAACTTTACCAGTTAGGCATTCTTATGTTCCCGGATTTTAAAATTTCAGATAGCCTGCTGAAGGTTAAAGTAAAAGAAGCACAGCGTCAGTTTAACCTGCTGGCGGATGGTGTACTTCGTACAACGACCCTGCAGGAATTGAACATTCCCCTGTCAATAAGGATGAAGCAACTAAGTCTTTCAGTCAATTATTACCGCTGGTTATATTGTCTTATTCAAAACCAACCGGTGATCGTGGTCAATATTCCCGCTGCCTACCTGAAAGTATATGAAAATAATAAAGTAATTCTTGAGATGCGCATAATTGATGGCAAACAATCCACGCCCACACCCACTTTAGCCAGTTTTGTAAGGGAAGTGATACTTTATCCATACTGGCATGTACCCTACAGCATAGCTACCAAAGAATTGTTACCTGCTGTTAAACGAAATCCCGGGTATATTGATGCAGGCAACTACCAGGTATTAAACAGTTCAGGGAAAATAATGAATCCTTATTCTATTAACTGGAATGAATTCAGTACAAGCTATTTTCCTTATATCATCCGCCAGAGCACAGGCTGTGATAATTCCCTGGGATTATTGAAATTAAATTTTTACAGTCCTTTTGGCGTTTACCTGCATGATACACCCAAAAAAAGTTTATTTGGATTGAACAGGCGGTACTTCAGTCATGGCTGCATGCGGATGGAAAAACCTATGGATCTGGGACATCTTGTTTTAAAGAATAATATGAAAGCCATTGATACCCTGGAACAGAAAGGATGCCTGCGAAACCAGTCTCCTATCACGGTCAAAGCTGATGAACAAATGCCGGTAATTGTATGGTATAATCCGGCGGGTATCGATTCAACCGGGCGGGTATTGTTTTTTGAGGATGTGTACAGAAAATTTGACTGGATGAAAAGAAAATAAAATAGTTAGCCGGTTCCCTGACAAAGCCTGGCAGGCTCCACATGTACCCTTACAGCCCCTCCCACCATTATACTCCCTGAAGAGTTCAACTGATAACTATTCTGATTTTCAGTGACTGTCATCATTTATCTGCTGTTTTTCTGCCAATAACTTGCTGTAGTAAAAAAACCGGTTAATCATGAAAAAGAATACTAAATGGATCGGGTTGATCCTGTTGCTGATGGCCGTAGGTTTAGGATGCAGCACATCAAGAATAACCACTTCATGGAAGGCGGAGAATACAGTTCCCAAGCGATACAACAAGATAATGGTATTGGGTCTTATCCGGGAAACTGACCGCACTATCCAGGTAAATATGGAGGATCACCTGGTTGGTGATTTAAAGGAATTAGGTTATAACGCTGTATCATCATTCCAGGAATTTGGCCCCAAAGCATTTGATAATATGGATGAAGAAGCGGCTGTGAGTCAATTAAGGAACAGTGGCGTGGATGCTGTGTTGACTGTTGTATTACTGGATAAGGAGAAAGAAAGGACGTATTATCCCGGCAATATGTATTATTCACCCTATGGATATTACTATAACCGTTTTTGGGGATACAGGGCGACCCTCTACCGGCGCATTTATGAACCGGGTTATTATGTTACAAACACAAAATATTTCTGGGAAAGCAATTTTTATGATATGAGCACACAAAAATTGCTGTACTCTGTGCAAACCCAATCTTTTGACCCTGCCACTTCGGAAAGCCTGGCACATGAATACGGGCAAATGATTGTAGAGGACATGGTTAAGAATAACGTGGTAAGGAAAGTGAGCGAGATCCCCGGCAAAGCGTTCTGAAAAACGGGGAAGTAAGTAACGGACGTATGAGAACCAGAGAAAACGGCTCTTCATTAAAAGGGAAGGGCCGTTATTTTAGTATTCATAATTATAGTACCGGGTTTCAGTTTACCAGGTTTTCAAGCTTTGGCTGATTGATAATAGTAATGCTTCCATTTTTTATATCAACCATTTTTTCATTTCTGAAATCGCTGAGTGTCCGGATAAGAGATTCGGTAGCTGTACCGGCAATGGTGGCAAGACTTTCCCGGCTGATGTCAATGGCAAATTTTTCTTCTTTCCCTTTCTGATATTTCTTTTGCAGTGCCAAAAGAGCGTCAGCCACTTTTTTGCGCAGGGAATTATAGGCAAGTCCCAATAAATGATCCTCCTTTTCAGAAATATTTTTGGCCAGCAGCTGTATAAATTTTTTTGCTACCTCAGGGTTTGTATTGACCAGTTCATCAAAGTCCTCGCGGGGTATTACTGCCAGTTCTGTTTCCTCCATAGCTTCTGCGGTATCTTTATAAGCCGTTCCTTCCAGCAGGGCTATATACCCCAGAAAATCACCTGTACTGAAAAGTTCGGTAACCAGCTCTTTGCCATCTTCATTGGTTTTGTATGCTTTTACTTTCCCTTTTACCACATAGTAAAGCCTGTTGGGATGATTTCCTTCCGCATAGATTGCCTGTTTCTTTTTATACTTATTAATATTGCGGCCCTCCGTAAACGCCTGCAGGGAATTTTTACCCAGCGTCTCCTGCATTAAATGCGAAAGGCCTTCCAGTCCATTCGTAAACTCCTGCCTTAGTAATTCAATTTTTTTCAAACGGCTGTCCACCGCATTCAGCAATTCGGTTCCGTTGAATGGCTTGGTAATATAATCATCGGCCCCCAATTCCATGCCTTTCCGGAAATCACTGCGTTCTGATTTAGCGGTTAAAAAAATGAAGGGTGTATTTTTTAAGGCATCATTTTTATGAATAGCATGCATGACGCCATAGCCGTCCAGCACCGGCATCATGATATCGCAGAGAATCAAATCGGGTTTGCACTCAATAGCTTTTTCCACACCAACTTTGCCATTCTCCGCCACAATCACATTATAATTTGACAGTTGCAGGATCTCCGCAGTGTTATTACGGATGTCTTCATTGTCTTCAATCAATAAAATCTTTTTCATATCCGTTTTTTTTAGTGTTGAAGATGATTATAAACTCTGTACCCTTTTCCAGTTCGCTTTTACATTCCACAGTTCCGTTCATCAATTCAGCATATTTGGAAACAATATGCAGGCCCAGCCCGGTACCCTGTATATTACTGGCATTGGCGCCGCGGAAAAAACGTTCCATTAAATGTTTCTGGTCGTTTTTGGAAATTCCGATGCCATAATCTCTGACTGAAAGAGTGATTTGATGATTGCGGTTAAGGGTATTGATCTCAATCAGGCTTGATTCCCCGGAAAATTTACTGGCATTGGAAACTAAATTCATGATGATATGCGTCAGCAGCGAAGCATCCAGTGAAACAAGCGGCTTACCCTTATGCTCATAATTAATTATTTGCTGTTTTTTCAGGCTGCTCTTTATTTCTTCCAGGGTTTCTGTGATCAGTTCCCCGATATTGAATTCAGTGTACCGGACATGTATTTTCCCTTCTTCAATTTTACCCAAACTCAGAAAATCATTCAGAATATCAGTCAGCATATTTATAGATGAGACGATTCGTTGCAGATGTTTCTCCCTTTTTGGCTGATCTTCAGTAGTTGCATATTTCTCTATTAAATAGGCTGATGAAAGCACCGTGCTGAGTGGCGTACGAAATTCATGAGAAGCCATAGAGACAAATCTTGACTTCAGTTCATTTAATTCTATTTCCTTTTTCAATGCTTCCCGCAAATTTTCTTCCGCCTTTTTCCTTTCAGAAATATCTATAGCAATACCCATGAAGCCGGTGATCTCCCCGGCATTATTCCTGATGGCAGAAATGGTTAACAGCGCGGGAAAGGTTGTTCCGTTTTTTCTTTTAAAAATGTATTGCTCTTCTTCATGAATATTTCTTTTTGCTTTTTCTACCATGACCGTGAAATCATCATGGATAGTGACCCCGAATTCATTAAATAATGCAGCACGTCTTTTTGCTATTTCATTTTTATCATGAAATAAAACAGGGGTTTTCTTATTAATGACTTCTGTTTCGTGGTATCCGAAACTCCTGGACGCTTCCGGGTTGAACAATTTAATAACCCCCTTTTCATCCGTTGCAATAATGATGGCGCCTGCATTGTCAAGTATTGCTTTTTGAAAAGATAATACATCTTCCAGGGTGTCTCTTGATATTTCCAGTTGTTGCAGCGTTTTTTTCAGGGCCCTTGTTCGTTGTTCCACTGTTGCTTCCAGTTCGTCATGCAATTTTTCAATTTCAGCTTCCGCCTTTTTCCGGGCAGAGATATTGCTGACAAAAGCAATGATATAGTTGTCCCCTTTACTATGATAATTACCAAGGCTTATTTCTACCGGGAATTCGGTACCATCTTTTCTTAAAGCAAACAAATTCTTACCCGCACCAAGGGTCCTGCTTCGGGGTTGAAGTAAATAATTTTCCCGGAGACCGATATGTTTTTTGTGAAACCTTGCAGGTATTAAGGTTTCAATTTTTTTCCCTAATAGCTCTTTTTCGGTATAGCCAAAATCCTTTAATGCAAATGGATTGATGGCAGTGATTTTCCCGCCGCCGTTGGTAATCAGGATACCCATGGCCGCCTCCTGGAACAGGGCTTCAAAATGGTTTGTGTGTTCTATTTTCCTTTGAACAGTAATGGGCATATGTTACCAGATATTATTTCTCCCCTTTTACAACAGGCGAAGTTCTTCAAAGATTCACCCGCAACGGCTGATTATCGTCAGCCAAATGCCTGACAGAATGCAGGAAAGATTAAAAATTACCGGGTATTCAGCTTCAGCAGATCCGTTTTATACATTTCAAACCACATTACAGCGGCCAATGCAGCCCCAAAGCATAGCCAAAACTGGCCTGCCGTTATGGTAGCCAGTTGAAACAAATTGCGGATAGCAGGCACCAGGTGAAGCGCTGCAAGGAATAAAGCTGAGATAATAAGGATGACAGGAACCAGCCTGTTTTTATAACGACTGGTATAATAAATAGTTTCAGTAAAGGAGCGATTGGCAAAAGTGAGAAATACATTACTGAATATAAGTGCTGTAAAAACAATCGTCCGGGTTTGCTCAATATTGTAATTGTTCTGCATAAAATAATTATAGAGAAAAAGCAGGGCAACCGAAATGACAATTCCCTGTACAATGCTGATCAACATTTCATTCCAGGTAAATAAACCAGCGCTTCTTTTCCGGGGTTTTTGCTGCATAATATTTTCTTCCACGGGTTCATTTTCAAAAAAAACAGAACAAGTTGGCGCCATGATCAATTCCAAAAAAATAATATGGATCGGGGTAAAGATGTTAGGATACTTCCATCCAAATAATAACGGCAATGACGCTGTCAGAATAATTGGTATGTGAATGGAAATGATATACCTGATCGCTTTTTTGAGATTAGCGAATATTTTTCTTCCTTCACTGATTGCAGTAACCATCCTTTCCAGGTTATCATCGGTAAGGATTAGATCTGATGCCTGCCGGGCGATCTCTGTTCCTTTTTGTCCCATAGCAACACCAATGCTGGAGGATTTTAATGCCGGGCCATCATTGACACCGTCCCCGGTCATGGCTACAATTTCCCCATTTGCTTTTAGCGCATCAATTACTTTTAGTTTTGCATCTGGAAACATTCTGGCAAAAACATTCGTGCTGAGTAAAACCTGCTTTAATTCATCTTCTTTCATTTTTATTACCTGGTCCCCGGTTATGTATTTTAGATGATCAAAAATGCCCACCTGGCCGGCAATATTGACAGCAGTTTCAGGATAGTCACCAGTAAGCAATTTTACATTAATTTGCGCATCGTAAAATTTCCGAAGAACAAAGGGGATATTTTTCTTTGGAGGGTCATACAAAGCCAATAGCCCTTCAAACTTCCAGTCAAATTCATCCTGGTTGGCCGGAAATTGGGATTGGGTATGTACTGCGCTGGCTACCCCAATAACACGGTAACCATTTGATGCAAGCAATTTGGTTTGCCTGATAATTTTATTTTTTTCGGTTTCATTCAACCTGCAAATGTTGCAAATTCGTTCAGCTCCGCCTTTCGCTGCTGCCACTTTCATTCCATCGTACCTGTAGACATGTGTCATCATGGGCGGCTGGCCTTCCAAAGGATATTCATAAATCATTTTATACTGCTGATATGTTTTATCATGCGTATAAAAATGATAGGCTTCCCAAATTGCTTTTTCCATTGCATCAAATGGATTAGTTTCGCTGGCAAGGACCCCGTAACGTAAAACGTTATCATCCTGTAATAGCAAGTCATCGTTTAAATTATACAATGAATCACTATGAAAGTCATAGATTGTTTTTACCTGCATTTTATTTTCGGTAATTGTGCCGGTTTTATCAAGACATATCATACTGACCGCACCAAGATTTTCCACAATTTGTGGCTGCCGGGAAATAATCCCCAGTTTGCTCATTTTATAGGCTCCTAATGCCATGAATGAGGAAAATGCTACGGGAATTTCTTCGGGAATGGCAGACATGGCTAAAGTAAGAGCAAACAACAGGCTGGCAGCCCATTCCCGGTAATGCAGAAAATTTACAAAAAATATGATGAGGAAACCAATCAGCCCGAATAATGCAAAGCGTCGTACAAACTGGTTTATCTGGAATTGTAATAATGTTTTGGGTGATTGATAAGCCCCTACGATTTTACCTAATTTGCCCAATACAGTATTATTCCCTGTTGTCGTTACCCGGGCAATACATTTACCGCTGTTGATCGTAGTACCCTGGAATAAAATATTATACCCTTCGGTTTCGTGTTTATCCACGGGCAGTGACTCACCAGTAATGATGGATTCGTTAACTGTAAAATCATTTCCCTGCAAAATGAGGGCATCCGCAGGAATGTTCATGCCTTCATCCAAAAGCATTATATCGCCGGGAACAAGCTCTTCAGTAGAAATAACAATTTCTATACCATCTCTGATTACCGTAACCTTTGGCTCCGTAAATTGTTGTAGTGCTTTTATGGCATTCGAACTTTTAACTTCCTGGTACACCGATATGGCAGCTACCAAAACCATGGCTACCAGCATCATGATACCTTCACTTAGTTCTCCCAGGATAAAATACAATGTACAGGCAATAATGAGAAGGATGAACATGGGCTCTTTAACAATGTCCCAGACGATATGTATAAAACGGCGTGAAAATTCAGCGTGAAAAACATTTTTCCCGTATTGCTGACGAAGCAAAAGAACCTGCTGTACAGACAAACCCTGTAAACTGCCTGCTTGAACTGTCTTTCCTGACATCCGGTTACTGAAGATTTATTTTTTAAAGCCGTATCAATAATGCAGTTTCATTACCTGCACTGCTTTCCCTGTTAAATATCCATGAATTTCGTGGTATTACAGCCATGATATCAGTTACCATTCTTCTTAAATAGCCATTCAAATTTCTCCCCGGCTTTATCAGTAAATCTTTTTGCCAGTAATGAAATCCCGTATTTTATAGTGCTTTTAATAATACTTTCATCCTCCAGATTTTTCCCTGTTTTGTTTTGCAGCACTTCCCGGAATGTCTCTTTCGCCACATTCACGGGCCTTAAACTTTCCTTCAGCTCATTCCATTGGTTACGGATCTTTTTTTCCAGTTCTTGCCGGCGGATCCTGATCCGTTTTTTTTCGGCCCTTAATTGCTTTTTGCTATTAATCTTTTTCATAATCTTCATTGTCTTCATCATTCCCGGATAATTGACGGATCAGGGCATTCATTAATGGCAGACGGATAAGCTTTCCTCTTGCAACCCAGACTACTATCCCCATCAGCAGATACAAACCGGCTACAATCAAAAAACCGGCCCATGTATTTCCGATCCATTCGCCCAAGCCAACCGAAAGGGCAATGCTGGCAAAAATGATAAAGAATAAAAACACAACAGCCACAATGATCCCTGCCAGCACATTAGCCATGACAGCCGAGGTTTTTTCAGCAGCACTTAATTTTACTGATTCAATCCTGGTATTTACATACTCTTTTATCGTATCGGCCAATTCTTCTACCCTGGCAAATGTTTTTTCCATTTTGTTTATTTTAAATTACCCTCGCAGCAGGGGTTTCAACCCAGGTTCCTCAGGCAAATTCTTCTATTTTTTCTTTTACTTTCTGTTCAATATCCTCTTTGAGGTCGTTGAACTTTTCTTTGCCTTTATTGAATTTCACTTTCACCCCTTCTGCAATTTTTTTGCCCTGCTCACTGATTTTTCTCCTTGTTTCCGATCCTTTGTCCGGGGCAAACAAAATGCCAAGAACAGCGCCTGCCGCAATCCCTGCAGCAACAGCAGCCAATATTTTACCACTCGTGTTCATATCATAAAATTTAATTGTTTATAATGGGCGTAAGATAGTTTACGCCAACCCCGCTGATAATGACAGCACTCACTACCGGTTGTGATTGTGGTCAGATATTCTGAAAACATTCTTTTCAAAAAATGATAGTTGCGATCTCTGATCCGGCCCCCGGATTAAAAATTACTCATCCCGTGCAGCATTTATGTTATTTGTTTCCTGCTTTTCTCCTTTCCAATTTTTTGAAATAGCCCCGGAAGAATATATTATGTTTCAACGCCTCCATATTCTGGTTAAACCCATCCGTTCCCTTCTGAATATTATCCAGGCTTGCATTTAATTTGATCACCATCATTGAGTCCTTCAACAAAGCATTTGCCGTTCCTTTCCCATTATTTAAATCCTGGTTAATTCCCGAAACTACTTTGCGGATCTCAGCGGCTAATGTTTCAGCTTCATCACCAACTGACTTTATTTTAAGAACAGCTTCATTCAGGTTTTGTGCAAATGAGGTATCCGTTAACAATGCACCCACCGAACCCTTCCCGTTTTTTACATCGGCTACAATAGAATTAAGGTTATCAACCATATTGCCGGCCTTACCTGTTGCTGCACGGATATTGGCAACAGCCTTCCTCAAATCCTGCGGCATTGATTTGTCATTGAGGATTTCCCACAAGGCGCTGCTGTTGTTGATACGCCGCACGGTTGATTTTAGTTCAGATGCAATAACAGCCACATCATTATTGGTTTTGTACAGCGTTTGCAGCATATCCTCTGTATCCACTGCTTTTTTTGACATAAGAACGTCGCCTTCCACTGCCAGCGGCGCCGGCTGCTTTGAAGGAGTAATATTGATCACTTTATTACCCACAAGCCCATCAGTTCCTATTGATACCATTGCATTTTTACGGATGATGTCTTTCATTTTCGTTTCAATAAGCATTGTCACTTCAATGACTGTATCATTCAGAATTTTCACCCTTTTAACAGTACCGGCATGGATCCCTGAAAAACGTATATTGTTGCCTGACACCAATCCCTGTATATTTTCAAACCTGGCCTTCAGCACATAGGTTTTGCCAAACAGATCCCGGTTCTTACCGATCATATACAGCAGGAGAACCAGGAAAAATAATCCGCCCAGCACAAATGCCCCCAGTTTTATATTATTTACAGTCCGTCTGGCCATAAGTATGTTTATTCAAAAAATTGTTTCACTTTGGGATCCGTATATTTTTTTAGCTCTTCATAGGTGCCGTTTGCATAACAGCTGCCATCAAACAGTATCACCACTCGGTTGCCTGCCATCCGTACACAATTCATATCATGAGAAATGATGAGTGATGTTGTTCCATATTTCGACTGTATCTCCATCATCAGCTCAATAATTTCTTTAGCCGTTATCGGGTCAAGACCTGTTGTAGGTTCATCATATAAAATAATTTCCGGTTTTAAAATCAATGTACGGGCCAATGCAATCCTTTTCCGCATGCCACCTGATAATTCCGCTGGCATCATATCCACGGTATGTTTCAGCCCCACATCCTCCAGCGCATCCGATACCATGGTGTTTACATCCTGCTGCGAAACTTTGATCCAGTGGCGGCGCAGGGGAAATTCCAGGTTTTCCCGCACGGTCATCGAATCATACAATGCATTGCTTTGAAATAAAAAACCCACTTTGGCTCTTATTTTATCCAGTTCCTCATACTTTATATCTGTTATCATTTTACCAAGCATTTCAATGCTTCCCTCATCAGGCTCCATCAAACCGATAATACATTTTATTAATACGGATTTACCCGAACCGGATTTTCCCAGCACCACCACACTCTCCCCTTTTTTTGTTTCAAGATTAAAATCGATGAGCACATGATTGCTGCCAAATGATTTATATAAATGCCGGATCACCAAAACCGGTACCCCGGGTATTTGATCAGATTTATTTATTACCTGTTTTGCTTCCCCAATCATTTTTTTTAATTTATACCCAACACATCGGTAACCTGCACAGCCAGTAAATCAATTACAAAGATCATAACCGAAGAAACCACTACCGCTGAATTGGCCGACAGGCCCACCCCTTCCGTGCCCTTACTGCTGTTGTATCCTTTAAAACACCCGACAATACCAACAGCAAAACCAAAAAAGAAACTTTTTATAAATGCCGGTAACACATCATTAAATGAAAGGTTATTAAATACCTGGGTCCAGAATAAATCAAAACTTGTATTGCCACGGATATTTACACCCAGCCAGGAGCCATATAAAGAGATAGCATCACCCAGCATGACCAGCACAGGCAGCATTAACATAGTAGCCATCACCCTTGTTACTACCAAATACTTAAATGGGTTGGTGCCACTTACTTCCATTGCATCGATCTGTTCAGTCACTTTCATGGAACCCAGTTCTGCACCGATACTGCTGCCGATCTTTCCTGCAAATATTAAAGCTGTTATCACGGGACCCACTTCTCTTACAATGGCAATGGCTACAATAGCCGGGATCTGAGACTCCACTCCATAATCCATCATTGATGGTCGCAACTGCATCGTCAATACCAGTCCCATAATGAATGCCGTAAGCCCGATAAGCGGAAGTGATTTATACCCGATAATAAAACATTGCCGGAAAAATTCACCAACCTCATACCTGGGTTTGAACCACTGTTTAAAAAAGCGACCCGTGAACCGGGACAGCTCACCTGCTTCCGTTAAAAATTTATTTATTGCGAACCCGCTTGCCATATCGCAGAATTGGACTCAAATCTGTAAAATGATACCGATAATTCGTATGAAGGTCGTCAGCAGGGGTTGTGATTATAGTCATTATTTAATAAGAGCGTATAAAATATCTGCATCTTTTTTATTGCATAACTCTGTTCCCGGGTTCATGGTTGCCGCCGTGCCGCAGGCTACACCGTATTTCACTGATTCAGGAAGGGTTTTGCCCTGAGATAAATAAAAAACGATACCTGCCACCATACTGTCGCCGGCACCAACCGTACTTTTTCTTATTACCGGAGGCGGAGTGATCATTTCAGCCATTTCATTTGTTACCAGCATAGCGCCGGCCGCACCCATTGATACCACTAATACTTCACAATTACCCCTGGCAATAATTCCCTGTGCGATAGTTTTTATTTCCCCTTGCTGCAGTTCATTTTTACCGGCTAAAGAGCACAGTTCACCCAGGTTGGGTTTGAGTAAATAAACTCCCTCCTCAGCTGCATGCCTTAATGCTTCGCCGGATGTGTCAACTATAAACCTGGCTTTATTATTTTTCACAATCCTGGCCAATTGAGCATAAATATTCAATGGAACTCCCGGTGGCAAACTACCGCTTGCAACAATAAATTCAGCATCCCCTGTTTCTTCCACGGCTTGCAGGCATTGTTTCCACTCGTTTTCACTTAACCCGGTACCCGGCATCCCAAAGCGATACTGATTATTGGTGGATTCATCCAGGATGATAATATTTTCCCTGGTTTCCTGTGTGGTTTCAATAATGATGGAAGGGATATTCTCTCTTTCAAGCAAATGATTAAAGAATTTTCCTGTATAACCACCCGAAGGAAAAATAGCTTTAGCTTCTCCACCCAGTTTTTTAACAGCCCTGGCTACATTGATGCCGCCACCACCGGGTTCCAGTTTTGGTACTGCGCATTTTAATTTTTTTTCAGGAACGAGGGATGGTATTGATGTGCTTTTATCTATACAGGGACTAAAAGTGATGGTAGCAATGGAAGACATAACCCAAAGTACGATTATTCATTTTCGAATCTTCCTGTTTTTTCTGTAATTACAACCCGGTAAATTATAGGTTTTATATTTCCCGGGGAACGGGGATGCACCCTTTTTTCTGAAATTTCAGGCGGGATGGCGGTTTCACTTATTTTCATATGCATCATCCGGTCAACAAATAATTTCATGGCATTATACCTGTCCCGTTCATCCGTAAGCTCCTGGTACCGGCCCCATACAATAACACTTTTCCAGTTGGTAAAACTTTTCATGGCATCCACTTCAAAACATATATCCGGGTTCTTTCTCATCATCCGGATCTTCATACCGGTCAATGAATGCCCGATAATAAATTTACCATCATAAACATAGTTGACCGGTACCACATAGATTTTTTTACCATCCGAACAACCAATGCGGCCCAACACATTCTCTTTTAATACTTCCTCTATTTGCTCTTTATTTAATTTACCGATCATATAGAAGATTTTTTGATGAATCTATTTGAAAGATATACCAAAATTATTCATACCGTAATGCCTCTATCGGGTCAAGCCTTGATGCTTTCAGCGCCGGGTAATAACCAAAAAACACACCGGTAACAAAACAAACCATGAATGAAAGTATTATAGATGATTGTGTGATCAGTGTGGGCCATTGCAGGAACAGCGTTACCAGTTTGGTGGCTGCAATGCCCAATCCTACCCCGATCAGTCCGCCTGTAATACTGATAAGAATAGCTTCAATCAAGAACTGCAGGAGAATATCTATTCCCCTGGCGCCAAGAGACATTCTCAACCCGATCTCTTTGGTGCGTTCTGTAACAGAAACATACATAATATTCATGATACCGATCCCGCCCACTACCAGTGATATACCTGCAATGACAGCGAGCAATATGGTCAGTATCTGGCTGGTTGATGTAAAAGTGCTGATCAGTTCCGCCTGCGTTCTTACGGTAAAATCATTATCAGTTCCATTCGGAATTTTGTGACTTGCTCTGATTACCTGTGTGACCTCGGCAGCGGCTTTTTCCGTTGAGTTTTCATTAATAGCTGATGCAACAATGGATTGGTAGTAAGTTGTAGCAAGGACCCGTTTCTGCACAGTTGTGTAGGGAGAAAGTATCACATCATCCTGGTCCTGCCCGAAAGTATTTACTCCCTTTTTACTCAACACAGCAATTATTTTAAAGGGGATATTTTTAAACCGGATATTCTTTCCTAAAGCATCTTCCCCGTTGGGAAACAGGTTAGTGATAATTGTTTGACCCACCAGGCAAACTTTAGCAGCCGATTTTACATCCTGGCTGGTAAATGGAGAGCCATCCTGCAGGGGCCAGCTCCTGATCGATAAATATTCCGGCGATACACCCTGGATACTTGTAGACCAGTTATAAGGACCATTTATAACCTGTCCTCTTGCGGACACTGATGGCGATACCGCATTGATATATTCCATTTGCTTTTGCAGGGCAATGATATCCGGTTCTGAAAGTGCCTGTACATTGGATACGTCCTGCCTGGCCCCTCCTGTCACATTACTGTTTGGTCTTACCGTGATCATATTACTCCCCATACCCGTGATCTGGCTTTGAATGCTTTGACGGGAGCCCTGGCCGATTGCAACCATTGCAATCACAGCAGCCACGCCAATGATAATGCCCAGCATGGTGAGAAAAGATCTCATCTTATTGCGTTTTATGGCTCTCCAGGCTATTCGTAAAAGGTTTACTAATTTCATGTTGCTGCGATTGATGACCCGGTAATTACCGGCAGGTTTTCCAAAACTTTTTTTGCATTGCGTACCTCTTTATTAATAGTATCCTTCAGTATCTTCCCGTCCCTTAATGTTATTGTACGTTTGCTGAACGAAGCAATATCTGATTCATGTGTTACAAATAAAATTGTTTTTCCCTGAACATCATTGAGTTCCTGGATCAGCATCATGATCTCATAGGAAGTCCTGGAATCAAGATTGCCCGTGGCTTCATCGGCTAAAATCATCACCGGGTCATTTACCAACGCCCTTGCAATGGCAACACGTTGCTGCTGCCCCCCCGATAACTGGTTGGGAAGATAATTGACCCTGTTAGTTAGTTTAACCGCCTCCAGGGCATTCATGGCCTTTTCCTTTCTTTGCCTGGCTGAAAAATCTTTATTGTATAATAATGGTAGCTCTACATTCTCTATGGCCGAAGTCCTGGCCAGTAAATTATACGATTGAAAAACAAACCCCAGTTTTTTGTTCCTGTACCTGGCCAGTTCAGTCTTTGAAAGTTTACTAACATCAGTTCCGTCAAGAAAATATTCGCCTGCCGTAGGCTTGTCAAGGCATCCCAATATATTTAATAAGGTTGTTTTTCCGGAACCACTGCTGCCCATGATAGTGATAAATTCACCCGGGTTGATGATGAAATTGACCCCGTTCAATGCCCGGACGATTTCATCACCCATTTTGAACTCCCGTTTCAGGTTTCTAATATCTACAATAGCTGAACTCATACCCGGGGTTTAATCTCATTAATTTCTTCCGCCCGTGGTCGGCCTTCTCTGCATCTGCGGCATAAAAGGACTTCGTTGGGTATTATTTGCATTATTCTTTGTGTCGCTGGTCACCATATTTGAAATCACCTCATCATCCGGCGACAAACCTTTTATCACCTTTACATAACTGTCATCATTAAGACCGGTCAAAATTCTCTTTTCCGTTAACGTGTCCCCTCTCTTCACCCACACATAGGACCGGCGGATGGTTGCATTTTCATTTCTTAATTTGTTAACTGTATCCCTTGGATTGAATTTCCTATCCTGGGATCTTTTACCGGCACCTGCACCTGCGCTATCCCGCTGCACCCTGATGATCTTATAGGCTTTCAATAATAAAGTATCAGGTTTGAAACTCAGGGCCCTCGATGGAATTAGTAAAGCGTTGCTGTCTTCTTCAATATAAATACTGATACTGGCCGTCATCCCGGGCTTCAGCTTCATATTTTTGTTGTCAACATTGATCAATGTTTTATAGGTAACAACATTAGCAGAAACAGATGGATGCAGTAAAATTTGCTGCACCGTTCCCCCAAAAATATCATCCGGGAAAGCATCTACGGTGAAAGTTATATTTTGCCCTGTCCTTATTCCACCAATATCAGCTTCATCAACCGCGGCATTTACCTGCATTTTGGTCAGGTCTTTTGCTATCACAAACAATGTAGGAGCATTGAAACTGGAAGCAATGGTCTGACCGGCGCTAACATTTCTATTCAGTACTACACCATCGATAGGTGAATAAATGTCAGTATAAGAAAGATTTTTTTGCACGAGTCTTAATTGTGCAGATGCATTATCAACCGAAGCTTTGGCGCTTTTATATTGGTTCAGGGCCATTTGGTAATCTGCCTGGCTGATGGCCCCCATGTTAAATAATTTATTTTGCCGGTCGTATGTATTTTTCTGGTATTCAAGATTACTTTGTGCATTGAACAGGTTTGCACTGGATTCCTGTGCCTGTGCAGTGATGATGGAGGCATCTACCTTTGCAAGCAACTGACCTTTTTTGACCTCATCATTAAAATCAACATATACAGCATTTACCACACCGGAAACCTGGGCACCAACAGAAACAGTATCTTCCGGCTGGATGTTACCGGTAGCTGTCACTGTTTTAGCAATATATCCATATTGTGCCTTCGAAGTAACAAAGTTAATTGCCTGGGATTTTTTGCCGGACCTGAAGTAAAAGATGGCAGCTGTTGCAACGGCAACAAGCAGTAAAAGGAATATGATGGTCTTCTTTTTCATTTCAATGAGTTTATAATGTCACAGGTTTGCCCATATAGAATTCATATATTTTTTGCTGCAACAGCATGCTGTATTTTGCCTGTGTAAATGCCTGCACCGCCTGCACATATTGATTCCTCTGTTGCAATAAATCGTATGTATTGATGGCTCCCAGCTTTAATTGTTCAATAGCAATACGGTAACTTTCCGTAGCAGCCAGTAATTGCTGATTTGCTGCATCATATGCCTGTTGTGCATTCATAGCATTCAGATAGGCCTGCTCCACTGCCTGGGATAATACCAGCTGATCGTTTTCGTAATCCAGGTTCGCCTGTTTATAAGCTATATTCGTTTTTTCGAGATTTGTTTTGTTGATCCTGTTTGAAAAAATCGGAATGGACAAGGTAAGTCCCAGGTTCTGGTGAAAATTATTTCCGGTTTGAGTCAGGTAACCGGATTTTGGAGAGGTATTGTTGGTGATAATATAATTATGCCCGGTACCCAGTCCGCCACTTGCTTTCAGCACCGGTTTAAATCCTGCCCTGGCTTTTGCAATATCCAAAGCAGCAATATCTACACCCAGTTTTCCCATCCTGATCTCAGGGAAATTTTGCAAAGCTGTTTGCCGTACATCATGAAGAGGCGGAATTACAGCAGATGTTTCTAAAAAACCCGGGGTTGCTATATCGAATAAGGTATCAGCGGGTAACTGGAGAATTTGTTTCAATGTGAGGATATTCTGACGGATGGCATTCTGTGTTAGCACCAGTAAATATTTATCGCTGGCCAACTGTGCCTGTAATTGCAAAAGGTCTTTCCGGGCAATACTGCCGGCATCATAAAACATCTGCCCCTGCTTTACACCGGCTTCTGATGTATGGACAAGATCAACCAGGTATTTTTCATTTTCTTTCGCCAGCAGAATATCCAGGTATGCCCGTGTGATTGATAAAGTAATATCATTTTGTGTTTGCAGAACAGAAAGTTCCGCAGTTTGCGTAAGCAAATTACTTTGCCGGATATTGTTGTTGATATAATTATCATTCCACAGTACAATGGAGGAATTAACGGAGTATGATCCGTTGTTAGATAATTGGTTCACAAGGCCGCCGTTACCGGATGAATTATTAGCATTATTAAATGTATTGCTGACAGATGCAGAAAGGGCGGGAATCTTAACTCCTTTAGCTGCGTATAGGTCCTGTTGAGCAGATTGTTCTCTGAACCGAAGTGTGCTGATCTGAATATTGTGATCAATTGCATATTGAAAACATTCCGGGATACTCCATTTTCTTGCAGAATCTGAAACCTGAGCATGAAGAGGGTTAAATACTGTATTTGCAAAAATCAAAATAGCAAACTGCATCAAATGTTTCTTTCTAAACAAATTTACCTGTAGTACCATGCTGCATTATCGTTTTCATTTAAGCCAACCAGATCAAGACGTATTTTTTTTATCGGCTCTTGCGGCTTATTTGAAAAATATTTTTACACATAAAGTTGAATCCTTTAACAACGGGAAGCATTACACAATTAAGTAAAAAAGTTATATAAATCACACATTTTATTATGCCCCGGATCCATGCGAATGCTTCGCTTCTTTTTTAGTAGCTGAAACCTTCGCATTTAATTCAGATCTAATTTGGGCGACCGCCTCTATTATTTCCCCTTTTGTTCTCTTTCATACGAGGTGTGACTTTAACAGGTTGCCCGATGTTTCTCCCGTAATAACCGGTATTTTGCGGAGGCCTGTTGATTTCCTGCTTCCTTTCATTCCTGTCATTTTTTCTCAGGTCATTCATCCTGTCCCTGTCTTCCTGTCTCCAGTAAATAGGTTTACGTTCATTTTCATTAAATCCCCTCACTGTTTTAATGTCTATGCCATTATAGACATTATGATAATAGTACCTCGGGTAATTTGAGACATAATACTGGTGATGCATCCAGGGCTGAAAAACATTTATATTCAGCGATATTACAAAACCATTGTATAAGTCATAGCCACTGTACATGGACGGCAATGAAGGAGAAAATAACCAACGCCCATTATCCAGGTACACAAAATTCCTGTCTGTCATATCGTAATACACCTCAATATCCGGCATATAATAATATCTTACTCCTGAATAATAAGGTGGCGCCCAGGAAGGATTTGAATATTGAGCTCCTGTTGTAAGAATCGAAGCAATTTCACAGCTTGTTAACCCGGACAGGGAAACAGCAAAAACGGCAGCTATACATAGTTTTTTAACGGATCTCATTGTAAATATATTTTTGCCTACTTTGTAATAAGGTTTTCGGCTTTTCCTTATATCTCACAGCCTGTATGTTATCAAAATGATCTTCATAATTTCCCTACCTGTTCTTTAGAGAATATTTTATATAGTTTCTACTACAGCTTTTGATTCTGCTTTCCTGATATTCTCAATCCCTTTCAGCAATGCATCGGGATTAAAAGAGATACTGTCAATGCCCTGTTCGACTAAAAACTGTGCAAACTCCGGAAAATCGCTGGGGGCCTGCCCGCACAAACCGATCTTTACTCCGCTGTCTTTTGCTTTGCTTATCATCGTTGCAATCATTTCTTTTGCGGCCTCATTTTGTTCATTGAACAAATTGCTGATGATGGCAGAATCCCTGTCAATCCCCAATGTGAGTTGTGTCAGGTCATTGGAGCCAATGGAAAACCCATCAAATATTTTTGCAAATTTCCTTGCCAGCACTACATTGCTTGGTATTTCGGCCATTACATAAACTTCAAGGTTGTTTACACCTTGTTCCAATCCATATTTTTTCATGACTGCAATTACCTTATTGCCCTCTTCTATGGTTCTGCAGAAAGGGATCATGACTTTTACATTCGTTAATCCCATTTCATCCCTGACCTTCCTGATGGCTTCACATTCCAGTCTGAAACCCTCCCTGTATAAATCATGATAATACCTGGAGGCGCCCCGGAAACCAATCATCGGGTTTTCCTCCAATGGTTCAAAATCTTTACCACCAATAAGGTTGGCATATTCATTGGTTTTGAAATCACTCATCCGCACAATCACATCTTTCGGGTAAAAAGCAGCCGCAATGGTAGCCACCCCCTGCGCCAGTTTATCGACAAAGTATTTTTCCTTATCCGGGTAATGATGTGTCAGTTCTTCAATTTTTTGTTTTACAGCAGGATCTTTCAGCTCATTGAACTTAACCAATGCCATGGGATGGATCTGTATTGCATGAGTAATAATAAACTCAATCCGCATCAATCCTACACCATCGTTCGGATAAAAAGAAAGTTTGAATGCTTTATCCGGGTCGCCGGCAATCAGCATTACCTCAGTCGTTTCAGGTTTTCTAATGTTGGAAAAGTCCAGGTTAGTTTCTTTGAATGGCAACTCCCCTTTATATACAAAGCCCGTTTTCCCTTCGCAGCAGGAAACAGTAATCATTTCTCCATCCATGATTTTCCCTGTTGCATCCCCGCAGCCAACAATAGCCGGAACGCCCAGCTCCCTTGCCACAATAGAAGCATGGCTTGTTCTCCCGCCTTTATTGGTAATGATGGCCCCGGCACTCTTTAAAACCGGGTCCCAATCAGGACTGGTTAAATTAGTAACAACAATTTCACCATGCTGCAATTTGTATGAATCAGCCGGAGATTGCAAAATCCTTGCAATGCCAGTTGCTATTTTTGAACCGATGGCTTCACCCTGTGTTAATGCTTCCCCTTTATTTAATAATTTATATTCTTTTAAGAGCAATGGATTTTTTTGTGAGTGAACTGTTTCGGGTCTTGCCTGTATAATAAACAGCCCGTTAGTGATGCCGTCTTTGGCCCATTCGATATCCATTGGCTTCTGATAATGCTCTTCAATGATCAATGCCCATTTTGCGATCCTGGTTATTTCTTCATCACTCAAAACAAATTGTTCCTGTTTTTCTTTTGGAGTAGCGATGTTGACAACAGGATTCTTCTCGTCCGCCCCATAAATCATTGTCTTTGCTTTTTCTCCCAGCTTTTTCTGGATAATTGCATTTTTACCCAATACTAATGTGGGTTTAAAAACAAAAAACTCATCAGGTGTTACGGTCCCCTGTACTATATTTTCACCCAGCCCCCATACTGCGCTTATATGAACAATATCGCGGAAACCGGATTCAGGTTCCAGTGTAAAACAAACACCCGAACAGGCTTTGTCACTGCGAACCATTTTCTGTACACCAACTGATAAGGCAACTTTTTCATGTGCAAAGCCATTGTCTTCACGATACTTGATGGCCCGGTCAGTATAAAGCGAGGCAAAACATTTTTTTACCGCATTCATCAATGCATCTTCCCCTTTAATATTCAGGTAACTTTCATGTTGCCCGGCAAAACTTGCCTGCGGCAGATCTTCGGCAGTGGCACTGCTCCGGACAGCCACTTCAAAATAAGCATCGCCGCAAAGTTGTTTATAGGCACGGGCAATGGCCAACTGCAGGTTTCCGGGAAGCTCCGCATCCAGTAATAATTTTCTTGCCTGGGCCCCGGTTTCTTTCAGGTTCAAATAATCTTTCTTGTTCAAATGCAGCATCAGCTCATACAGGGGTGCCTGCAAAGCGTTATAAGAAAGAAATTCTTCAAAAGCAAAAGCAGTGGTGGCAAAACCATCGGGCACCGGAATACCTTTTGAGGAAAGTTTCGAGAACATTTCACCCAAAGACGAGTTTTTTCCCCCCACTGCCGCTATATCAGCGATACTGATCTCTTTAAAATGTTTTATATACCCATTCATATCAAAATGTATTAATAGTACTGCATTAATGCAATATGATCATAGTCTTTCAGTAAATCTTCATCCACAAATTCCACATCACCCCCGGTTTCCAAAACTTTCTCCATCACATCATCCACGGCATCTTTGATATAAGAGAATTTGCTGTAAGGCTCCTCCGCTTTATAAATCACTTCTTCACTGCCTCCATGTTCAGCCGCATACATATAATTTTTTTCGATCACCAGGAGACGGCCTTTATGATTCATGGCTTCACGCCATACCTCCTTCATGCCAACCGCCAGTTTCTTTTTGCCGGCAGCATCTTCCAGTTGATTCAGCAGATCTTTCTGTTTCACTTTTTTCCAGTCAGCTATATGCGGTTCCAGTATTTCTTTCAGTTCCGGTAAGGTCGCTTCCTCATAATTACCATGTATAAATTCAATAACAGCTCCTGCATGTTTGGTCAATTTTTTAAAGTGACCGAGTATTCGTTCAGGCCCCAAAACAAACAGCGGCAGGTGGTAAGCATTGAGGATTATATCCAGCGCATTATCCACATGCAATAAAAACTTATCCATTATGATTTCCTTCCGCTCCGACGGATCCGAAAAATTTGTCACCCGTTCCGGCGCATCATTGACATAAGCATATACCGATTCAGGGCTGTTGGATACAATCCTTACAAAATCCTTTGAGTTACCCAGAAACATCCTGCTCTCTTTTCCGCTCAGCAGCAGCACCAGGTATTTGTGCATTTGTTTTTTACTGTACACCAGGTCACGGATCTCAAAAGATTCATCCACAATGATCTTTTCTTCGACAGCAATATCCAGGTACAACACTTTTTCAAACACCGGGGAAACATAAATGGCAATACTTTTTTTATGGGTATTGAAATTCAGATTTTTGATGATGGCCCTTAGCTTGTGCATGACCAATACGGCCATTTCATCCGGGTAATTTTCCAGTAATTCAAGTTCCACTTTATCCGCAACTGTCTTCAGTGAATGAGCCAACTCAGTCTTTAAATTCATTTTCGGTTCGAATGGAAGAATAATTGACACGGCAGGCCGGTAATGCAACGCTTCCATTACTTCCCGTAATTCCGGCGTCATAATTGTATTCATAACAGGTTGTTTAGGGTGTGAAGCTACTTTTAACAATCCGGCAAAACCCTGACAGCCATCACCTTAAACTTTGATCATGCTCATTAATTGAAAGTATTATTTGCGGGTTATTTGCAATTAATAAACCTGCCGCGGTTTTCATAGCCAGAGTGACGGCATGTTTATTATGACTCCGTCAAATAGTATTGTGCAAAGCAGGCGGGGTCAACCGCAGTTCATATAAAATAAAAATTATGCCCGGGGCATTATCATCAAATAAGCATCATCTGCAAAACAATGCTGCACTCTCTTCCATTTTTCATCACATGGCCGATTGTTACCGCTACCTGGGAAATGACAACCGCTTCAGGGCCATTGCTTATGATAAAGTCAGCAAAGTGCTCACGAATATGAAAGAGGATATTGCCAGCTATGCAA
>JBGPKR010000042.1:0-23165 GCA_041486045.1 Chitinophagaceae bacterium
AGCATTACAAAACATCAGTTTCCCATTTTCCCAAAAACTGCGAAACATAATATCATCAGCAAGACAGACAATGGAACCACTACCCATATCCACAACGCCAAACAACAGCCCGTCTTTCAACTTAGGCTTCAGACCGGCCCCGACAAATCCTGCTACCTGGTTCTCTTTTTTAATAACCCCCACATTCCAGCCCCCCTCTTTTATGAACTCATAAATATTATCATCCTGCTTCAGGGTGTAATAATATGCGGGATAGCCAAAAGCAAGCGGATGTGTATTATCCAATTCCACTTTTAAGATAGCACCGGGTGTAGAACCCGAGATAGCATCCCTGTCACGGTCTTCAAAAATTTTTAATGCCGCATAATTATTACTGTCCTTTTTTTCCACTTCATCTGCTTTCTTCTGTTTGAGTCCTATTTCCACTTTTGCTAATTGCGCCACGGCCCTTTCCAGCGCCACCACTTTTCCGCCTTTATTGATCCAGTCTTTTAAATTTTCCGTTGTCCCTTTATCATTCAGGAATTTATAATTACCATCCGGCATGATAAGCACATCAATATCATTCCAGTTGACGCGGTCAAGATCGTTGGCATTGATGAGTGTTACGGGATAATCAATTTGCTGTTCAAAAAAATACCAGATGTCCCCGGCCGCTGTAGAACTTATCCCATCGCCGGTTACCAGGGCCACTCTAGGCGCTTTAAAAGGATGTACTTTATCACTTCCGAAATCAAATCCTTTATCAACAAAGCCGGTGGAAACAGGATATAATTGCACCCCATTGGCATCAGCCGCTTCACGGACCTGGTTCCAGAGATTTTTTCCAAATGACCTGTTTGCAGTTTTTAAAATAATGATCGCTCCACGGTCAAATTTATTCCCGTTTACTTCAAAAGGCTGTTCTGCATAGCGAAGCAAGATGCCTTTCTGGAGTAACTGGCTGACAACTTTTACTGTTTGCACTCCTCTCCATGGTAATACATAACCATAGTTTGTTTCAGCATTCACAATTTTTTGTGCCTGCAATGATGCCCCTGTGCTGATCCTGTCTTTTGATGCAAAGACAGTAAGGCCGTAAGCATAAGGAAGTGACCATGCAGATATATCATAGGTGGCTGAATCAACCAATCTTGACCTGGGTTCAAATAAAACTTTTACCAAAGCTGAACGGGGCTGATAGGAGCTGATAAATACATCGCCTGTTTCGTAGGTGAACATTTCATCTTTTCCTGTATTATAATTATACCCGGTAAACGTACCTCTTGAACTTCCGGAGATGACCTGGTATTGAATATCATTTTTATCAAGCAAGCCTGTCAATGCACTTATTCTTTCAGAAGCCTTTGTATCATTTTTAATAACATAAGTCTTGTATTCCCCCACCCCGTTTGTTACGGCATCATT
Organism: Chitinophagaceae bacterium; assembly: GCA_041486045.1. Lineage (GTDB taxonomy): Bacteria > Bacteroidota > Bacteroidia > Chitinophagales > Chitinophagaceae > JJ008. The sequence goes on from JBGPKR010000042.1 coordinate 1,408, forward strand.
AAAAAATTTATGAAATTCCTTCACCAGCCTTGCTGCATTTATGGAAGAGATCTCTATAGTGCTGAGGGAAGTGCTGAAATGATGTGTGGCACGGTCAAGCAATGTCAATGTATCACCTTCATCGTTGAGGACTCCCAATCCGCCGGCAGGGCCCCCACCCTGCTCATAGGTCATCCCGATAGCACCATTGAAAGTTGGATAGGTATCGCCATAGGATGGATAAAAAAGATCAAATACTTCTTTTGTAAAAAACAACCAGCCATTCTGATCAAAATATTTCGCATTATTCTTTCCTATCGTTACCTGGAAATCTTTTTGCCACGCTGTAATTACATCATGATATGGCTGCACAGCCGGTGCAAAATAATAGGGTTCGTTTACACCCTGTTCATGATAATCCACATGAACATGCGGCAACCATTGATCATAAACTTTTATCCGCTGCTGACTTTCCACCTGGGTTTGCCAGGCCCAGTCACGGTTCAGGTCAAAATTGTAATGATTGGTCCTTCCGCCCGGCCAGGGTTCCCGGTGTTCTCTCGCTATCCGTTGCGGGTTCATATTTTTCCCGGCAATAGAATTATACCAGTTTACATAACGGTCCCTTCCGTCAGGATTGATACAGGGATCAATAATAACCACTGTATTCTTCAGCCATTCTTTTGTTTTTGTATCCAATGGATCAACCAATGCATACAAGGTCATCATGGCCGCTTCAGAACTTGAAGTTTCATTACCGTGCACATTATAACTCAGCCATACAATGGCCGGGGCATTTTCATTCGCTGCTATTTTATCCAAACCAGGATTGGCCAGGCGAAGATTATTCTTCCGGATGTTCTCAAGATTCAAAATATTTTCTGCTGATGAAATAAAGGCAAGCAGCAAGGGCCGCCCTTCATTGGTTTCGCCGTATTGCTGCAGCTTCATCATGGATGATGCATTGGCCGCAACATGGTTAAAGTAATTGACGATCTTCCAGTGCGGTGTATAGCGGCTCCCGGTTTTATATCCCAAAAATTCTTCCGGGGATTTCAGTTGTGCTTCTGAAACAAATACCACCAGTAACAGAACTGCAAAAGCCAGCATCTTTTTCAGCATGATAAGAAATTTGAGGAAGCAATATAAGCAATCCTGTTTTTTCAGGATTTAATAAATCCAATTGGTATAAGTACCTTTCGGCAAACGAAGAACAGGGCATGAAGAAGTATTTATTTCTATTCGGTATTTTTTCCGTTATAGCATCCTGCAACAGCAGCACGAAAAATGGCAGTACTGCCCTTACAGTTGATCCTTATCAATACAGCACGCAAAAAACTATTACCTGTATGAATGGTGCTGTGGTATCTGCCCATGCACTGGCCAGTAAAGTGGGTGTTGACGTATTGAAAATGGGAGGCAATGCTATTGATGCAGCAATTGCTACACAGTTGGCCCTGGCTGTTGTTTATCCCCAGGCGGGCAATTTAGGAGGTGGTGGTTTTTTTGTGGCAAGATTGAGTAATAGCGAATTGGTTTCGATTGATTACAGGGAAATGGCGCCGGGCAAAGCTCAGCGGGATATGTACCTTGATGCTGATGGTGAGGCAAGAACTGATAAAAGCCAGGAGGGACAACTTTCCAGCGGCGTACCCGGAACAGTGGCCGGTCTTTTTGCCTGCTATAAATATGCAAAACTTCCTTTCGGAAAACTGGTACAACCGGCCATTGATCTTGCAGAAAGAGGATTTGTGATCAGTGAAAGAGAAGCGAAGGCATTGAATGGATTGCAGGATGATCTGAAAAGACTCAACAGCATCATGCCGGTATTTGTAAGAACGGTTAAATGGCAAAAAGGAGACACCTTGATTCAAACTGACCTTGCCAATACGCTGAAAAGGATACGTGACAATGGCGCCGCCGGTTTTTATGAAGGCGAAACGGCCAGGTTGATCGTCGAAGAAATGAAAAGAGGAGGCGGGATCATTTCATCAGATGATCTGAAAAATTATACAGCAAAAAAAAGAGAACCACATTCATTTGATTACAAGGGATACAAAATAGTGAGCATGCCAATGCCCAGCAGTGGTGGCTTGTTACTCCAACAGATGATGAAGATGATCGAGAAAAGAAATATTGCTTCCATGGGTTTTCAGTCATTACAAGCGGTGCAATTAATGACCGAAGTGGAACGCCGTGCCTTTGCCGACCGCGGAGAATATATGGGCGATGCTGATTTTTATAAAGTGCCGGTCAAAGCATTGACAAATGAGAAGTATTTAGAAAACAGGATGAAAGATTATGATCCTGCCCGGGCTGGTAGCAGTACAACGATAAAACCAGGGCAGGTATCCGGGTATGAAAGCGAAGAAACAACGCACTTCAGTGTGATTGACAAGGATGGTAATGCGGTGGCCGTTACCACCACTCTCAATGATTCTTATGGAAGCAAAACTGTTGTCGGGGGTGCTGGTTTTTTTCTGAATGATGAAATGGATGATTTCAGCATCAAACCCGGGGTACCGAATATGTATGGCGCCATCGGCGGCGATGCCAATGCCATTGCAGCAGGCAAAAGAATGCTGAGCTCAATGACGCCGACAATTGTATTAAAAGATAACCGGCCTTTCCTGGTACTGGGCACACCGGGCGGCACAACAATTCCTACATCTGTTTTTCAAACTATCATTAATATCATTGAATTTGGAATGAGCACGGAAGATGCTGTTTGGAAACCCAAGTTTCATCACCAGTGGCTTCCGGATACATTAGATGTGGAAAAAGGTTTCCCTGAAGAAGTAAAGAAATCTCTTCAAAAAATGGGTTATGCTCTTTTGCAAAGAAGCGGCATCGGCAGAACGGAAGTGATAAAAGTTTTACCCGACGGAAAATTTGAAGCGGTTGCTGATAAACGGGGGGAAGATGATGCAGAAGGATGGTGAGAGAGTCGTTAGTCTTTAGTCGTTAGTCTTGAGTCAATACATTCAATTATGAACACAATTGGAAAAGAATACATCGCTACTGTTATCCGGCGTGTGAAATATTACAAAGACCTGGGAGAAAAAGCATTTGAACAACTGGATGAAAAAGATCTTCATTTTCGTCCCAATGAAGAATCAAACAGTATTGCCATTATTGTGCAGCATATAGCCGGCAATATGCTCAGCCGTTTCACCAATTTCTTAACAGAGGATGGAGAAAAAGAGTGGCGGCAGCGGGATGATGAATTTGAGATACATCATTATTCCAAGCAACAGGTCATTGATCGTTGGGAAAAAGGATGGAAATGTTTTCTGGATACACTGGGATCATTGACAGAAGATGATCTGTTGAAAATTATTTATATCCGCAAAGAACCACTGACAGTTATTGATGCCATCAACCGGCAACTGGCCCATTATCCTTATCATATCGGGCAAATACTTTTTATCGGTAAAATGATAAAAGAGGAAAAATGGAAAAGCCTTTCTATTCCCAAAGGGCAATCCCAGGGTTATAATAAAGGCGACTAGGTAAAGGATCCGGCGAAAAAATTTTGATTGCTATTTCAGATTGTTGTCAAGCCCGGTGTGACAAGACTCCGAAAATTTGAATTCCAGACTGAAACACTATTAGAGTGCATAAAGCTTTGCTTTACGGGTTTTAATTTCTATTTTTAACGCTTGCACCATCCCCCACCCGAATATGCATAAAATTTTTGTTCTCACTATTGTCCTTTTCATAACGTTAACAGCCCGGAGCCAGGTTGAAGTTGGCATCTTTGCAGGACCACAGGCAACGGGCGTCCGCTATACAATAGTGAATCAAAAGCAAAAAAATGAACTTAAATATGGTTTCCAGGCAGGCGTTGGTTTCAAAACCCCTTTTGAAGGCAGGTTGTATTTTTCCCCGGCAGCATTTTATAGTCTCAAAGGATATAAAGTCACGTTAACACAATTTGTTTACCCCCCGGATGTAAATGCAAAAGATAATAATACCAGTATCCACACTTTTGAGCTGGCAGCTTTATTGCAATATGATCTCAGCAGCAAGCCTGGTCATGTATTTATAAAAGCAGGACCATCGTTGGATTTTCATTTATTCGGCAAAGAAACTTATAACCTGCTGGCCGGCGGTTCTGTCAGCCACAAAATGAAATTCAGCACAGATGGTGACTATGGACATTTCTCTGCCAATATGCTAATGCAGATCGGCTATGAAACCGGCGGCGGCTTTATGATATTTGCCCAATACAGCTACGGCCTGGCCAGCACCAATAATGAAGATGCCGGGCCTAATATCCTGCACCGGGCCTATGGTATCTCCATTGGCAAATACCTGAACCGGAAAAAGATCGTGATCGATACGAAGAATAAGGAGTAAGCTCAAGAGATAACATTCCTTTGTTCATTTTACTTTGAAAATGAATTAAATTGTGAAAAAGAACTTGCGACAATGCAAGCGTTAGGCGCAATTCACAAATTACCTGATGAGAATTCTAACATTATTTATTAGTCTGGTTTGTACAACAATTAATTTGTTGGGACAGACCTATTATGAAAACAATCAATTTGGAATTAAGATACAGGAGCCGGCAAATTGGATTCTGGCCAGCAATGTAGATCAGTATAAAAGCCTTAATAAATTGAAATTAACCGAAGAACAAATATTGAAATTAATAAATGACAATAGAGGGATAATCTCTTTATGCACATATTACAAATACAATATTGATAGTGTTTCTGGACTTATACCAACAATCAAAATAACCGTAAGAACTAATCCAACTGAAGACTTTAACGAATTTAAAAAGATAATGATTACAAGTACGGATAATTTAAAAACTGTTGTAGACGATTTTAAATTCATAGACAATTTTGCTAATATTGAATTATCTGGCAAAGAATGCTTGTATTACAGTTGTAGCTATTCATTGAAAAGAAAAGATGCTGATAAGATTAATATAAGGGCGAAATATTATATGATCCCAAAAGGGAAATATTTTGTTTCAATCAGTCTTATGGATAATCAAACTACTGACGATTGCTCAAAATTGTTTGATGAAGTAATCAAATCATTACAACTTCAGGAATAAACAGCGCCCAACATCGGCTTGTGGCAACGCTGGCTTTCGCAATAAAAAGTGAAAAATCACCAATCCCCCATCCCCCGCACATTATTTGCAGCTACTGTCCTAATTCTCCGTTCATACCTGATTATTGGTACAGAACTTGCCTGAAGGAGACGAATGCCTACTTTTGCATCTTAAATAGCTGAACCTGAGGAGATTTAAAAAAATATTGAAATGGTTCTTTCTGTCGTTGCTTATCCTCATTGCTGCGGCATATATTTTTATTCGAACCCCTTTGGGTCAAAACTGGATAGCCCGGCAGGTTACCAATCGCCTTTCCCGCGACCTGCACACAAAAGTTAGCGTTAAACATGTTGATTTTTCCCTGTTCAACCGGATGCACCTCGAAGGCCTGATGGTGGAAGACCGCAATGGCGATACCTTATTATATGCAGGCGATGCAAAGTTGAGGATCACCGACTGGTTCTTTTTTAAAAAACAGGTTGAACTGAAATACATCGGCCTGGATAATGCCATTGTAAAATTTCAACGAACCGATTCGGTATGGAGCCAGCAATTCCTGTTTGACTTTTTCTCCTCCTCCCCTTCTTCCGGCACAAAAAAGAAAGGAGGCATCCAGTTCCATTTTAAAAAAGTGGAACTTAAAAATGTCACTTTTCTAAAAAAAGATGCCTGGCAGGGACAGGACATGACCATACATATTGCCTCGCTGGGTTTAGACGTGAATGAAATTGATTTCTCCAAAAAAATAATTGATATCAGTACATTGACTGTTGACCAGCCATTTGTTTTTCTTTCCAATTACAAAAGATCAAAACCAGGGTCTGCAAAAAAAGATACTGTTTCCCTGGTGACAGTTGATTCGCTTTTAAAATGGAATAAGGATGGATGGGTCATGCACCTGGACAAACTGAAAATTCAGAACGGGGTTTTTAAAAATGAGAAACAATCTGATCAACCGGTCCTGGCAACATTTGATGGCAGGCATATTGAGTTTGGGGATATAAACGCGGAGTTCACGGATGTCCGTTGGAATAAAGATACCATCACTACTCATCTCGAACTGAAAACAAAGGAACGAAGCGGCCTTATCGTAAAGAAGATGCTGGCAGCAATAAAATTTACGCCGGAGGAAATGGCGTTTAACAACCTGGACATTCAGACCAATAACAGCAGCATCCACAACTATTTCCGGATGAGTTATGATGATTTTGACAGCATGGATGATTTTATTCATGCCGTGAACATGCAGGGTAATTTTGACAACTCGGAGATCGACAGTGATGATATTGCCTTCTTTGCCCCTTCCCTGAAAAGCTGGAAAAAGAAAATCATATTAAAAGGGAAAATAAGAGGTACCGTTGATGCCCTTGCAGGCAGGGATTTAATTGTGCAGGCGGGAAACAGTACGCTGTTGAACGGGGATATCAGTCTTACCGGTTTGCCGGATATTTATGAAACCTTTATTGATTTTAAAGCCAATGATTTCCGGACCACGTACGGAGATGCTGTCAGTATTGTTCCGGCCATGCGCCGGGTAACAAGTCCTGACCTTAAAAAAATCCTATATGTGAATTTCAAAGGAAGTTTTACCGGTTTTATCCGTGACTTTGTAACCTTCGGTACCATTCAGACAAACCTCGGCACTGTGAAAACAGACCTGAATATGAAACTGCCACGGGGGCAGGAACCTCTTTATTCCGGTAATATTTCCACTGATAATTTCCGGTTGGGAGAATTTTTAGGCGACAAAGATATTGGCGCTGTTTCCTTATCGGCAACAGTAAAAGGAATGGGCTTCAGCGCTAAAACAAGGAATACGCTGATAGACGGAACGATCCTCTTTGTTGATTATAAGAATTACCGCTATCAGAATATCGCTGTAAAAGGAAGATTGGATAAAAATTTATTTGAGGGGCTTGCTTCCATCCGGGATGATGATGCTGACCTTGACCTGAACGGTATCATTGATTTTAACAGCAAAACCCCATCGTTTAACCTGAAAGCAGATGTAACAAAGGCCAACCTGAAAAACCTGAACCTTACAAAAGATGATTTTAAATTCCGGGGCAAATTGGATGTGAACTTTAACGGTAATACGATTGATAATTTCCTGGGCCATGCAAAAATCACCGATGCCGAAATTACCAAAGACGGCCGCCGGCTTCCTTTCGACTCGCTGGTTCTTTCATCCACTTATGTTGATAATGAAAAAAAATTAACGGCTGTCTCCAATGAATTCAATGCTTCTGTCAGTGGCGATTTCAGCCTGAAAGAATTACCAGCAGCCTTTACTTTTTTACTGAATAAATATTATCCCGCTTATATCAAGGCCCCGGCGAAACTTCCCCGCAACCAGAATATCAAATTTGATATTGCTGCATTTTATGCAGACGAATACCTGCATCTGATCGACTCCGGCATTTCCGGTTTCAACAACAGCCATTTTAAAGGCAACCTGAACCTGGGAAAAAATGAACTGAACTTTACAGCTGATATACCGCAATTCTCATATCGTCAATACAATTTTGATGGGGTGCAGTTAAAGGCAAATGGGAACAACGATAGTTTGATCATAACCGGTAATGCCGGGAATATCAGGATCAACGACAGTTTGAATATTGCACAGGTCGTCTTAAAAATAAATGCCCGCAATGATTCATCGAAGATTACCATAAACACGGGAACCAACCGGGCTGTGGAAAAAGCCAGCATTAATGCACTGCTGCTGACTTATCATGATGGCGTGAAAATTGAATTTGATCCTTCCAATTTTACGGTTAACGGTAAAACGTGGACCATCGATAAAAATGGCGAACTGGAATTTCGCAGCAGCATTCCTGCCCGCGGCCAGTTGCTGCTGCAGGAAGGTGAACAAAAAATTATGCTGAAAACGCAGCCTTCGGCCAAAGGCAAATGGAATGACCTGAAAATAGAATTGACCAAAGTGAACATTGGCGACTTTTCTCCTTATTTCTTGCCCAATAACCGGCTGGAAGGATTATTGTCAGGGACCATACTGGCAGAGGACCCGACAAATGACCTGAAAATAACTTCGGAAGATATACAGACGCAGTTTCTCCGGCTTGACAATGATTCACTGGGCGAAGTAAAGACTGCATTAAAATATGATAACAATACCCGGGAACTTATCATAAAAGGTAATACGCTGAACCAGGAAAATTATCTTGGTTTTGACGGCCATATTTTTATTGGCGATCCGCTGAAAGCAAAGAATAACCTGATCGCATTGAAGGCGAAAAATTTTCAGATCAAAGTACTGGAACGTTTTCTCGGCTCTCTTTTCTCAGATATACAGGGATATCTTACCGGTGATGTGGACCTGGAAGGTGATTTTAAAAACCTGGGCGTAAGCGGCAAAGGGAGATTGAAAGATGCCGGCCTGAAAGTCAATTTCACGCAGGTTTTTTATAAAATAAAAGATACGGTTGTGGAACTGACACCCCAGGAGATCAAATTGGACGGACTGGTTTTAACAGACACTGTAACACATCACCCTCTTTTTATTAATGGCAGTATCGAACATGAGTCGTTCAAAAATATGTTCTATGACATCTATATTTCCACCCGCCAACCCAAAACAAAAGGGGATAACTACAACCTGCCGGTACAATTATTAAATACAACCTACAAAGACAACAATCAGTTTTACGGGGATGTAAAAGGAACCGGGTCCTTATCGCTTGCCGGGCCGCAATCGGATATGTTTATGAAAATTGACGCTTTTGCTTCCAGCACCTACAGCAGCAATATAACCATCCCTTCATCCACCAGCCGGGAGACGGGCCTGGCAGATTTCCTGGTGGAAAGAAAATTCGGCCATGAAATGAGTGAAACCGGCTTCAATGACAACAAAACCAATATTATTTATGATGTGGATGTAACGGCCAATCCCATGTTAAATGTAAAAGTGGTACTGGATGAACTCACCGGTGATGAAATAAAAGGGAGAGGAAACGGAACATTAAAAATCCGGTCCGGCAGTTCAGAACCATTATCGCTCCGTGGCCGCTTTGATATTGATGAAGGAAATTATCTTTTCACTTTTCAGTCTTTTTTTAAAAAACCATTTGATCTGAAAAAAGGAGCTGATAATTTTATTGAGTGGAACGGGGATCCTTATGATGCAAGAATTAACCTGACGGCTACCTATACCGCCAACAATGTAAGCTATACACCCCTGACCAGGCATTGGACAAATATTGACCAGAAAATTTCCAATGCCCGGAGCGATGTGTATGTTGTAGCAAAACTGACAGATAAATTATTCAGTCCCCAGATCAATTTCAGTCTTGAGTTTCCTCCTTCGAGTGTAGCCAATGATGACCCAGCGCTTGCTTTCAGCCTGCAGCAATTACAGAAAAACACGACCGAGATGAATAAGCAGGCCACTTATCTCGTTGTTTTTGGAATTTTTGCCCCTATTGAAAATTCCGGCGGCAGTAATACTTTCCAGGAAATAGCTACTACCAGTTTGTCGGGCATCTTCTTTAATGTGATCAATGAACAGGTAAAAAAGATTGTGTCGGACATTTTTAAAACAGAAAAACTGAATTTCAACTTCAACAGCTCGGTGTATAACCGGAATGTGATTGACCCGGGGGGCAGTAAGTTAAGCCTCGGCAGTAACGTAAATGCTTCGATAGGCAGTTCATTATTTAAAAACAAGGTTATTATTTCTCTTGGCGGAAGTGTGGAAGGCCTTTTGCAAAGCGGAACCATTCAGCAAAATGTTCAGTTGCTTCCGAATGCCACCATCGAGATATTGTTAAATGAAAGCGGAACATTCAGGGCCAATCTTTTTTACCGGCAAAATATTGATTACCTGACCACCAGTAGTACAAGTATGGGAACAATGAACAGGGCCGGCGTGGGTGTTTCTTACCGCAAAGAAGCTGATACGCTCTGGGAATTGTTTTTTAAGAAAAGGAAAAAATCCCCGGCTGAACAACCCGTAGAGAATCCTGATGTGAAAAAAGAAGAACCAAAACAGGATTGATTGCAGGGCGGGTATTATTCATCACCCAATATCTCATGTCCTAATTTGTCTCTTTTGGTTTGGAGGTATTTTTTATTATGCAGGTTGGAATGGATCTCGATCGGAATATTTTCCACTATTTCAAGGCCATAACCAATCAACCCCACTCTTTTCTTTGGATTATTGGTCATCAGCCTGAGTTTGGTTATACCAAGATGACGCAGCATTTGGGCACCGATGCCATAATCCCGTTGATCCATCTGGAAACCCAGGTGAAGGTTAGCTTCTACCGTATCCATGCCCTGTTCCTGCAGGCGGTATGCTTTTAATTTGTTTAACAGGCCGATGCCCCTCCCTTCCTGGTTCATATATAATATAGCGCCCCTTCCTTCCTCTTCTACCATTTCCATGGCTTTGTGCAATTGGTCGCCGCAATCACAGCGAAGTGAACCAAGAATGTCTCCTGTAAAGCAGGAGGAGTGAACCCTGACCAATACCGGTTCATCTTTTTCCCATTTTCCCTTCAGTAAGGCAAGATGTTCATTAGTTGAATTTTTTTCTGCGAAGGCTACCAGGTGAAAGTTGCCAAATTTAGTCGGCATGTCCACCCTGACCACTTCTTCAATCAACGAATCAGTTTTTATCCGGTACTCGATCAGGTCTTTTATTGAAATTATTTTGAAATCAAACCTCTTAGCCACTTCTATCAATTGCGGCAACCTTGCCATGGAACCGTCCTCATTCATTATTTCAACAAGAACGCCTCCAAACGGTGGATCGAAACCCGCCAAGCGGGCCAGGTCAACGGCAGCTTCCGTGTGGCCGGCCCTCCTGAGCACACCGCCCTTTTTTGCCATGAGGGGGAAAATATGCCCGGGCCTGCCAAGGTCGGCTGCTTTGGTAAATGGATCTATTAAAGCCTGTATCGTTTTGGCCCTGTCATGAGCAGAAATGCCGGTAGTGCATCCCCGGCCAAGCAGATCAACGGAAACGGTAAAGGCTGTTTCGTGCAGGGCCGTGTTATTATTCACCATCAGCTCAAGACCCAGTTCGGCGCATCGATCTTCCGGCAAAGCAGCACAGATAAGGCCCCGGCCGTATTTACTCATAAAATTGATGACCTCCGGGGTAATATTGCCGGCAGCGGTCACAAAGTCTCCTTCGTTTTCCCGATCCTCGTCATCGGCAACCACAACCAGTTTTCCCCGTTTAATATCTTGGATAGCACTTTCAATAGAATCAAACATTTGTGTCCGTTTTTTTGCAAAAATATAATAAACTTAGCCCTTCCCGGCTTTGTAAAAGGCCGGGCAGCGAAACAAAACAAAAAGATGTCATGATAAGACATTACTTTCAGGCTTGTTTTGTTAATATTTGCCTATATTTAATTTGGAAATATTCCTTTTCTTTGCAACCGAAAACCAAAAATTATGCTTAAGAGAATACTCTTCTTGTTTGCTTTGGCCTTAATGGCCAGTCCGTTGTTATTTGCCCAGGTTACTACTTCGTCCATTAATGGTACGGTTAAAGGCAGTGCTGATGAAGCATTGGTTGGTGCAACCATTGTAGCTACTCACCTGCCAACGGGTACCAGGTATGCGACTACCAGCCGGGGGGGTGGGACATTCGGTATTCAGAATATGAAGCCAGGCGGTCCCTACCTCATTGAAGTAACTTTTGTAGGACATGATCCGGAGAAATATGAAAATATTTTCCTGCAACTGGCAGAATCATTTATTTTGAACAGTAACCTGAAAAAAACAAATGCCACTCTGGAAAATGTGGTGTTAACCACGAGTCGCAGAAATGTATTTAATCCCAACAGAACCGGGGCTGTTACCAATATTGGTATACGTCAGATCACTCAGCTACCCAGTATCAGCAGGAGTATTAATGATTATACAAGGGCAACCCCTCAATCAAACGGGGTTTCAATAGGAGGTGGTAATTACAGGCAAAATAATTTTACTGTTGATGGTGCTGACTTTAATAACACATTTGGTATCAGTACAGGAGCTGGTAACCTGCCGGCAGGTGGTTCCCCTATTTCAATAGATGCCATTGATGAGATTTCTGTAAATATTACTCCTTTTGATGTTCGCCAGTCAGGATTTATCGGAGCCGGTATTAATGCAGTAACCCGTTCCGGCACAAATACTTTTTCAGGATCCGTGTATGAATATTTCAGAAATGAAAGAGACCGTGGACGCAAAGTGGAAAAAACTTTTTTTACAAGACCCCTTGAACAATTTAAACAAAAAGGCATCCGCTTTGGAGGCCCGATCATCAGGAATAAATTATTTTTCTTTTTGAATTTTGAAACGGACAATATACCCGTAACCGTACAGTCAAATTTTGCCTCTACAGCAGGTGCACCATACGGAAGTGCTGGAAACATTGCCAGGCCAACTGCTGACTCATTGAATGCTATCAGCCAGTTTCTTTTCAACAAATATGGTTATATTACCGGTGTTTTTGATAACTACACAGTGCCTAAGACCTCAAAGAAGTTTATGGGCAGAATAGACTGGAACATCAATTCAAAAAACCGGGTAAATTTCCGGTATAGCCAGGTTGAGGGCGGAACACCTACTCCTCCCAGTACTTCATTTGGCGGAATAACCCCTACGGGCTCGGCTCCTTCAGGTGGTGGCCGGACAGCTTTAACAGCCCTGTGGTTTAAAAATTCAAACTATTTCCAGGGTTTCAACTTTTATTCATTTTCCGGGGAGTTGAATTCCAATATCAGCAAAGGAGTGTCCAATACTTTACGTGGCAGCTATACTTACCAGAACGAATCAAGGACCTCTGATAGCCAGGTATTTCCTTTTGTGGATATATTAAGCACAAGTGGCGGGGTTTCCGGGCCGGCCGTTTATACTTCTTTTGGATATGAGCCATTTACTTTTGGAAACCTGCGTAAAGTAAAAACATATTCTTTCGTTGATAATATTACCTGGAGAACAAATAAACATAGCTGGATGGCAGGTGTGCAGGCCGATTTCAGTAAGACCGTTAACGGTTTCCAGCGTGCCGGTACCAGTTATTATCAATTTGCCACCTGGAATGATTTTGCAACCGGTCAACTTCCAGTTGCTTTTGGCTATACTTATTCTTTGTCAAAGGGTTTTGTCCAGGCATTCCCGAGTTTCAGATCCACCCAGTTTTCTGCATATGCACAGGACGAAATTACCATTAACAAAAATCTCAGGTTAACTATCGGTTTGCGACTGGATCAGACAGGATACCCCTCTGTTAAGGAAATAAAAACTCATCCCCTGATCGCCGCCCTAACCTTTGCAAATGGGATGACAGTAAACACAGGTGCTTTACCCGATAAAAAAATAACCTGGTCACCCAGGGTTGGCTTTAACTGGGATGTTTATGGCGACCGTTCATTACAAGTTCGTGGAGGTACGGGCATCTTTGCGGGAAGAGTTCCTTTTGTGTGGATCGTGAGTCAGTCCGGAGATGCCGGCCTGTTGCAGGTTACACAAAGCTTTAGTGGGGGCAATGTACCGGGACCGTTTAACCCAAATCCGAGGGCTTATTATCCTGCCACGCCCCCACCAGCAGGAACTGTAATTCCCAGCCTGATCGAAATTGTTGATCCGAAATATAAAAATCCGCAATCATGGAAATCCAGCCTTGCTATGGATACTAAATTGCCATTTGGCCTCATAGCTTCCATTGAAGCCATATTTAACAGGGACCTTACAACCCCCTATTTCAAAAACATTAATTTAGTGGGTGCTACCCCATTAAATGTTTCCGGTTATCCTGACAACAGGATGATATATCCATTTGCTGTTGCAGATGTTCCCGTAACAATTCCTCCAACTCCACCAAGCACTACAAACGTTGCGCAATTCATTACCCGTATAACATCTGCAGGTTTCGTCACTCTCAGTCCGGTAGGGTCTAACGGTAAATACCCGGTAGGCACAAGCCCATTCAATGTATATGACATTACCAATGGAACAAGAGGATATTATTTCTCTATAACTGGCAAAATTGAAAAACCCTTCAGTAAAGGATTCTTTGCTTCCCTTGCTTATACCAAATCACTGGCCGGTAACCTGTTTGATGGATCCGGAGATCAGCCTGGTTCTGCATGGCAGGGTATTCAAACTGTGAACGGATCAAATACTCCAACGTTGGGCTATGCAAGTTATGTAGTTCCTGACAGGTTGGTAGCTACAGTATCTTACCGCAAAGAGTATTTTAAGCACCTTGCAACCAACATTTCGTTCATTTACCAGGGTGCCATTGACTACCGATTCACTTATACCTATTCCACCGACTTTAACCGGGATGGTACAACCGGAAACGATCTGATCTATATTCCAACAGTTGCCGAAGTACAGGCAATGACATTCACATCTCAAACTGTTAATGGTATTGTGTATGACGCTAACGCAACCCTTAAACAACAAAACCAGCTTTTTGAAGCATATATCCAACAGGATAAATACCTGAGAAAACATAGGGGCCAGTATGCTGAACGTAACGGGGCAACTGCCCCATGGCGTAACCAGGTGGATGCAAGGTTTATGCAGGACCTGTTTGTTAAAGCCGGCAAAAGTCGTAATACATTACAGTTTACGATTGATGTATTCAACCTAGGAAACCTGCTGAACCCAAGCTGGGGAAAGGTAAAAGCAACCAATGCTTCTGCCATCCTTGTACCGACAAACCAAAACTCTCTGGTAGCGAGTGGAACCGTAGTACCAACTTTCAGGCTTAATACCAGCCAGGGCCAGATCGTTACAAGAACATTCAGGGATGTGATAAGCACTGCTTCCACTTACTCTGTTCAATTTGGTGTTCGCTATCTTTTTAATTAATACAGAATTTGATTTACAAAAAACCCGTTCCGACAAAGTCAGGACGGGTTTTTTGTTTATAAACTTATTACCAGCAAACTCTACATACTCTTATTTCCTTTTCCTTCCCCATCCCCATTTTAAAAATTCGGGCATTGCCCTTCCCCAGGTATAAACATCATGATGCCCATCCGCCATTTCCAGGTAATGAATATCTTTTTCTTTTGAATAACCCTTTTTCTCTAATTCCTCTGCCAGGTCGCGGGTATCTTCGATAGAATCTATTATGCCATTATGGTTGCGGTCTTTTTTTTCATCCAGGTTGCCACACTGCAAAAAGAATTTCAGCCAGGGGGAATAAATGCCATTCCTGATCTGCTGGTGGATGATCCGGTGTTTATCGTCGTCATAATCTTTTGAGGTTTGGTCAATATTTCTCCACCATAATGACCCTGAAAAAACACCCACTTTGCCGAATTCATCAGGGTGGTTCCAGACAATGTCAAGCGCTGTCAGCCCACCCAGGGAAAAACCCGCAAAGGCTTTTTCTTTGAAAGATGGAACAGCATACCTGCTTCTCAGGAAAGGCAAAAGCTCCTTAAAAATGAAAGAAGTGTATAAACCGGCTTTGGCGCCAAAACCTTTATAATCCGGCATACCGGCTACACCGTATTCCATTTTTCGTTCAGGGCCACTGTGGATAGCCACACAAAGAACCGGTTCTATTGTATCATCACCTGTATATAATTTTTCAAGAATGGATTTAAAGCCCATCTTTTGCATATCCTGACCGTCGTTGATCAGCAAGAGACTCATTTGTGATGGATCGGCCACATTACGGGGAAGATAAAACTCCAGCTTGACATGTCTTTTTAAAAAAGCGGATTCGATGGATGTATTTTCAACCTGGATCCCGGATACATTCGTCATTTGCATGATTTCAAAAATAAGGATTTATTAATAATGGCCGGAAGGTCCTCCCGCTAACTGTCAGACGGAGACCGTCAGACAGTTATAACCACAGGGTCTGACGGTCCCCGTCTGACCCTGCGGTTAATTTGTTTATTTGATTAGTACAGGATAAATTTGACGGAAACCGCTTCAATAAGGCATCTTACTTTAATAAATTAAAAATTGTTTATGAAGAAAATTGGGGTCCTCCACGGAAAAGAACGTTCATTTCCCGAAGCATTTGTCGCCCGGGTCAACAGTAAAAATATTCCCGGAATACTGGCCGAATCCGTACGCATTGATAAAGCCATCCAGGGTGTCGGAAGCGGGTATGCAGTTATCATTGACCGTATTTCGCAGGATGTGCCTTTTTTCCGCACCTGGTTAAAGAATGAAGCCGTTACAGGAACTGCTGTTATCAATAATCCCTTCTGGTGGAGCGCTGATGATAAATATTTCAACAACTGCCTGATGACAAAACTGGATGTGCCTGTTCCTAAAACAGCGATCATTCCATCCAGGGATTTACCGGATGATACATCCAACGAATCATTCAGCAACCTGGCTTTTCCGCTCAACTGGGATGCTATTTTTAAGTATGTTGGTTTCCCGGCCTATATGAAACCATTTGCAGGCGGGGGATGGAAACATGTTTACAAACTGGTAAACTCTGAAGATTTTTTTACCAAACACAGTGAAACGGGTCAGCTCGTTATGATGCTGCAGGAAGAAATTGTTTTCACTGAATATTATCGTTGCTACTGTATCGGCGGCAAGTATGTCCGCATCATGTCATACGAACCCCGTAACCCGCATCACCTGCGTTATGTGGCAGATTTCAAGCCATCGCCTGAAAGACTGAAGCAGATGACAGATATCGTACTCCGCATCAATAAATATCTTGGCTATGATTTCAACACGGTTGAATTAGCGGTCAGGGATAATGTTCCTTTTGCCATTGATTTCTGCAATCCTGCTCCTGATGCAGAAAGAGCCAGTGTGGGCGATGAAAATTTTGAATGGGTGGTGGAAACAGCCGCTACCTATGCGATTGAAAAAGCCCTGGAGAATAAAGAAGGAGCTGATAATTTAACATGGGGAGAGTATGTAAGAAGAGGCAGTAATAAAAGCCCGTTAGTTTAGACCGGGATGCAGGATACGGGATTCGAGATGTGGGATACGGGATGTTTACAGTCCGAATAAACCTTATTGTATGAGCTATAGAAATCTTGAGATATGGCAATTGGCAAGAGAAGTGGTAATTGAAATACATAAGATGTCTTTGATGCTGCCAAAGTTTGAAATGTTCGAAGAAGGTCAGCAAATCAGGAAATCAAGCAAATCGGTAAAAGCAACAATTGTGGAAGGTTATGGCAGAAGAAGGTATAAAAATGAGTACATTAAATTCCTGGTTTATGCCCATGCTTCAAATGATGAAACAATAGATCACCTGGAAACGCTTTTTGAAACCGGGTCGCTAACTGACGAATCATTGTATAAATCATTGAGCCAAAAACTTGATAAGCTGGGAAGAAAACTGAATACCTTTATACAATCCGTGGAAAGAGAACATATAAGTGTTAAGTGACTTTTCGTATCCCGAATCACGTATCTCGAATCTCAAAAAAAACTCGATGAATTTAAATTATAAAAGCTTTACCCTCGGTGTAGAAGAAGAGTACATGGTGCTTGACCCAAAAACATTTGAGCTCAAGAGCCATGAACAAAAAATTGTGCAGGAAGGACAGAAAGTGATAAAGGATAAAGTGAAAGCCGAGATGCACCAGGCCGTGGTGGAAGTGGGCACGGATATCTGTGCGGATATTGATGAAGCATTCACGGATGTATCGATGCTGCGCAAAACCATCAGCAGCATTGCCGGTAGCCTCGGGTTTGCCATGGGTGCATCGGGCACACATCCCTTCAGTCATTGGGAAAGCCAGCTGATCACCGACCATATCCGCTACAATGAAATTGTAAATGAACTGCAGGAAGCAGCGAGAAGTAATTTAATTTTTGGCCTGCATGTGCATGTGGGCATGGAGAACCGGGAAATGGCCAACCATATCGCCAACAGCACCCGTTATTTTTTACCGCATGTATTTGCACTCAGCACTAATTCCCCTTTTTGGGAAGGAAGGATGACGGGCTACAAATCTTTCCGCACCAAAGTGTTTGATAAGTTTCCCCGTACCGGTATTCCTGATTCGTTTGACAGCATTGAGGCTTATGACAACTATGTGAAATTGCTTATCAAAACCAATTGCATTGATAATGCAAAAAAGATCTGGTGGGACCTGCGGGTGCATCCTTTCTTTAATACAGTGGAGTTTCGCATCTGTGATGTGCCGATGACGGTGGATGAAACCATAACCATTGCGGCCCTGTTCCAGGCTATTTGTGCAAGGATCTATATGCTGCGTTCCAAAAACCTCAATTATATACAATACTCAAGGGCATTGCTGAATGAAAACAAATGGCGGGCCAGCCGCTATGGAGTGGATGGATGCCTGATCGATTTTGGCAAGGAAGAAGAAGTGAACACAAGGGCATTGATCTATGAGCTGCTTGACTTTCTTGACCCTGTATTGGACCATCTCGGCAGCCGCCACCGCGTAGCCCATGTAAATAAAATGCTGGAGAAAGGCACCGGCGCTGATCGGCAATTAGCTGTATTTGAAAAAACAAAGAACCTTGTGGAGGTGGCAAAATATATAAACAGCCAGTATTTGCTGGGAGTTTAATTTATTAAGTTTTGTTTTGATAATCACTAAGAATTTGAACAAGAGATGACGTAAATGCAAATGTTAGCGGCTATTATCTTGGCGACATCAAACTATCTCATCAATGTTTAGGCAGACAACAATTCTCTTCCTTTCTATTTATTTTAATAGCTGCGCTTTTGGACAGTCAAATTTCGACACATTACAGACTATCAATACCGGCCAATATAAAATTGATTTTAGCCTACTAAGAAAAACTCTTCAAAAAAACTATCCGTCTTTGTATCGGTTTAATGACAAAGAAAACATAAATAATTTCCTTGACAGTTGTTATAATTCAATAAACCAAGAAACAGACGAAGTAAAATTTTATGCTACCGTAAAAAGAGTATTGAGTTATGTAGGTGATGGGCATTTGTTCTGCAACCCTTCAACAAAGCTTAGAACAATATTTCAAGAAGAATGGAAATATTTTCCCTTATCCTTAATCTTCTTGAAAGATAAAGCTTATAATGTCTGCGAAAGCGCTTCAATACCAAAAGGGAGTGAAATAATATCAATAAATAACAATTCAATTCAAAAAATCAGGTACAATCTTTTTCAGTATATCGTATCTGATGGAAAAATTGAAACAGGCAAAAATTATGTTCTGAATAATACATTTTGGTTTTATTATAATTTGGTTTACGGACAGCAGCCAAGTTTTAATATCAGGTACCGACCCTTAAACGGAGAAATAAAAAATGCAGCTATCTACCCAGACTTTAGAAAAAACATTCAATGTAATATAACTGAAGCAGTCAAAAATGAAAAGCTACTGCAATTCTCTCATCCTCAAAAAAACATAGCTCTAATTACAATAAAAACTTTTAGTTATTCCAGCCTGACAGAATCAAAAGAAGATTTTGGAGTTTTTCTTGATTCCGCATTTAATGACATAAAGAGCAAAAAAATAACAGAATTAATTATTGACCTTAGAGGGAATGGCGGCGGGGCAGACGTGTATGGCTCTTATCTATATTCCTTTTTAACTGATAAGACTTTTAAATACTATTCAAAGTTAGAAACATCAGAGAGAGAATTGACAGCTGCAGAGCATCCAAATCTATCAACTCAAAAGCCAGTTGAAAATCCTTACAATGGAAAAGTGTTTATTTTAATTAATGGATTAAGTTTTTCAGCAACAGCAGAATTTTGCTCAATAATAAGAAGCAACCAAAGGGCAAAATTTATTGGAGAAGAAACAGGTGGTACTTATTATGGAAACACATCAGGCAATTTTGTGGACACAATTCTACCTAATACGCAAATAACTGTTTCATTACCCACAACAAAATATACAATGGCAGTTAAAGAAGCAAAATTTAAGGATAGGGGAATAATTCCAGATTATATTTTAATTCCAACAATTAATGACATAATCAAAAACAAAGACGTTCAACTAAATTATGCAATAAAACTTGCGACAAAAGAATAACAGCCGCTAACATTGGGCCTTCTTCCCCACGAGTCTCCTCCAGAACATAATGAAGTCTCGTCCAAAAAACTTTAAAGAGGGGCTCCTCGGTTAGCCCCTCAATCCTCCATCATCACAAAAGCACCCCAGTAGAAAGGCTCTTTGTATTTCGTCATCAGTTGCAGTTGGGCCTGCTTGAATGCTTTTTGTTTATCGCCGTTTTTTACCCAGTTGGCATAAAAATTATTCATCAGCTGCTGCGTCGCTGCATCATCTACTTTCCATAAACTCATGATCAATGCATCTGCACCGGCTACCAAAAATGCCCGTTGCAGACCATATACTCCTTCACCGGCCTTCACTTCCCCGAGGCCAGTCTCACAAGCGCTGAGCACCACCAGTTTTGTTCCTTTCAGATCAAGGTTCATAGCCTCATAAGAAGTCATCACCCCGTTGCTCACACTGTCCATGGTGGGGTTCATCTTGTCGGTTTCCATCACACCTGTCAATACAAGCCCGGAACGGAGCAGCACATTATCTTTTGCATTATCGGCGCTTACGCCGATAGGCCAGCTTGCTTTTTCTATATCCGGGAAAAAGAAACCATGCGTGGCAATATGCAGGATGGATAGATCTTTTGACAACTTTAAGTTATTCTCCGTGGCATCCTTTTGTGTGTATTCCGCCACCTGGTAGCCGGAAGATTTCAGCACGGTGTTAATACCATCCACTTCTGTTTTGGTGGCTGGCAATGGCGCTATGCTTTTATCTCCCCCATAATCAGGGTCGCCGATAAGCGTCGC
Source organism: Chitinophagaceae bacterium (assembly GCA_041486045.1). Taxonomy (GTDB): domain Bacteria; phylum Bacteroidota; class Bacteroidia; order Chitinophagales; family Chitinophagaceae; genus JJ008. The sequence continues at coordinate 22,216 of JBGPKR010000042.1, forward strand.
TTTCTTACCCGGAGCATTACCTTTGCTGTTATTGATAACAATATCCCTTGCATTGCCTATCAGAATAATATCATACTGGTTGATTAGGAAATCTCCACCGGCCTTTTTCAATGTATATAAATTGATCTGGTTATAAACTCCATCCAGCGAAACATAGATCTTCTTTTTCCCTTTTACCTCGGCTTCCAATGGCCCCCAGAAATAATTATATGATTGTTCATCATTGATCTTGTTCTGCATGGATCTCCGGTAACCCTTGAAAAACTTTTTCTCCATATCAAACCCGTTTTCCAGCACAACGAGTTTGGGTTGAGGGCTGCTTTTTGTAACAACCAATGCCAGGTAGCGGGAACTGTCGTTGAATGTCTGGTCAAAACTTCTCAGGCGGATGATCTCCACCAGGGCCTCATCTGCTTTTAATTTGCCCTGCACTTCAGCATATTTTATTTTATTGGTAAAATAAAATTGTGAAAACTCTTTTGAGTTTTCCGACAGTTTCTTCTCCATAGCATTGACAACTCCTTCCAGCGAGTCAAGATTAATACTCTGTTCCTGGAGGTCTTCTTTTGAAAATACATACAGCTTGGTCATTTCTTCTTTCGCATCGATCCAATCTGCATAATCATTGATCAACTGTTCGTTGCCACTGGCAAGAATACTCTGGCTTATTTTCCGGGTTGAACTGAGCAATAATCCCTTCGTCGCCACCCGGTATTCGAAGAGGTCAAAAATAATTTCTTTGTTACTGGCGCTGGCTTCCACCGCAAAATTGTAAAATCGCTGAAACCTTGGCGAAAGCAGGTCCCAGTATTTTGTTTTTTCTGATTCACTCATCGGCGGGAAATACCGGTTAATAAAATCCAGTGACTTCTCCATCACATTATGATACAAGGACAAGGCTTTATCATAGTCTTTTGTTTTCCAGTAAAAAATAGCCATATCTTCCTGCG
>JBGPKR010000043.1:0-22607 GCA_041486045.1 Chitinophagaceae bacterium
AATTGCATGTTTCACTGACGGCACATTTAATCTTATTGTCGTCAATCAGTTTTTTTAATCCGGCAAAATCATCTTTTGCCAGTAATGTATCCATTGAAGCCAATACCTCTTTTGCCAATTGCTCATTACCCATGGCTGACTGCTCATCAGCAAAAGTTTCTATCAAATGATCAACCCGGTAACGTTTATTGCTGTCTTTGTTGTCGATCATGGGGTCGTTGAAATTATCAACATGACCAGATGCTTTCCAGGTGGTAGGGTGCATAAAAATGGCCGCATCAATTCCTACAATATTCTCATACATACGGGTCATGCTGTCCCACCAGTAATCTTTGATATTTTTTTTCAGTTCACTGCCCCATTGGCCATAATCATATACTGCCTGGAGGCCGTCATAAATTTCGCTGCTGGGAAAAATAAAGCCGTACTCTTTGCAATGCGAGATAATTGCCTGGAATTTGTTCTGATCGTTTGCCATAAATTATAATAGAACCGCAAATGTAGTAAAGCAATACTAATTGATCATTTCAGCTTTTCATTCCCCTTATGCCTTTCTGCATCCCTGTTTGTTTTCTTCTCAAAATTCTTTTTCAGTGCATACGTCAGATCAACACCGGTTTGATTAGCGAGGCATAACAGCACCCAAAGCACATCCGCCATCTCATCAGCCAGGTTCCTGTCTTTATCAGATTCTTTAAAACTCTGGTCGCCGTATTTACGGGCCATGATCCTGGCCAGCTCTCCTACTTCTTCCGTTAAGATAGCCATATTGGTGAGTTCGCTGAAATAACGGACGCCGGTTGTCTTTATCCATCCGTCAACCTGCTGCTGCGCTTGCTGAATAGTCATAACAAAATTTTTTATTTCTGCTTGCAATTTAGCATGATTCTTGCCGTTTACCATCTCCCTGCCTCTGGAAACTGTTAGTAAACCAATTCCTTTTAAAAATTATTGTATTCTATGGTGGTATCACCCGTCCGCCGGATATTGGCTGTTGCAGCATTATCGGCTTCATTTTTTGTCTCGCAGGCACAGCCCGGGGACAATCAATCCATAAAAAAAGAAAGCAGGCCGTACAAAGTACTTTCATCCGGTAAAGAAATCACCATTAAAAGCAACCGGAACATCCTGCATGTAATGGTATGGACAGCCAGTGGTCACCGGGTAGTGGAACAAAAAGAAATCAATGCAGCTTCCTTCACATTCACGATCCCTGTCAATGATAAAATATTTTTCCTGATGGTAGGGCTGGAGAGCGGAAAGATCTATACAGAGAAGATCGGGGTGGAATAGTCAGTGGTGAGTGATGAATACGATCATTCTTTATTCTTCGAATCTATTACTATTGTTACCGGTCCGTCATTTAATAATTCCACTTTCATATCAGCCCCGAATATGCCTGTTTTGACCTCTTTTCCAAGGTCAGTTGATAATTGCCGGATCATTTTTTCATATAATGGAACAGCCAGTTCCGGTTTGCCGGCTTTAATATAGGAAGGCCGGTTCCCCTTTTTGGTGGAAGCATGTAAAGTGAACTGGCTGATCAGCAGGATCTCTCCTCCCGTCTCTTTAATGGAGATATTCATGACGCCATCATGATCATTAAAAATTCTGAGGTTAACTATTTTCCCGGAAAGCCATGCAATATCCTCCTGTGTATCGGCATCTTCAATGCCCAGCAATACCAGCAGCCCGTCTTCAATGGAAGCATGAACTTTTCCCTCTATGGTTACGCTGGCCCTGCTGACTCTTTGAATTACTGCCCTCATGCTGGTTGCTGGTTATTGGTTGCTGGTAAAGTTTCCGGCAAAGGTAACATCGTTAAAGGATTGAAATTATCTTTACAGAACAACCAGCAACCAGAAACTCCGCTATGATAGATCTATCTTCTGAAATGAAATTTCAAACCACCCGCAGCGGAGGCAAGGGCGGCCAGAATGTAAACAAAGTGGAAACGGCGGTCATCGGTACTTTTCATATTGAGGAATCATCCTTTTTTACTGAAGAACAAAAACAATTGCTGAAAGAAAAACTCAGCAACCGCATCAACGCCGATGGCTTTTTGCTGGTTAGATCCCAGGTACACCGCACACAGCTTGCCAATAAGAATGAAGTCATTGAAAAAATAAATAACCTGGTCAGTAAAGCCCTCGAAAAGAAGAAACCCCGTATTGCCACTAAGACCAGCAAAGCTGCCAAAGAAAGAAGGCTGGAGTCAAAAAAAAGAAAAGCGGACATTAAATCTGCCCGGCAAAAGATTAAACCAGGTGGTTTTTGACCTCAGCCCAAACCCCTCTCCATCAGGAGAGGGGTTTTAGCTCTGCAGGAAATTCGTAAATTACAGATTCAATTAAGCCCTGTGCGAAATAGTTTATTTACGATATCAGTATTGCTCTCCATCATTGTTCTTTCTTCCTATTTACTGGGCTCCTGTAAAAAAGAACAAAATACCAAACATCTTCAACTGATGCAGCTGGAAATACCGGATGGTTTTCCTTCGCCAATTTATACATTCACCGATAACCCGCTGAGTAAAGAAGGCTTTGAACTGGGAAGGAAATTATTTTATGATGGCCGTCTTTCCATAGATAACCAACACCCCTGCGCATCCTGTCACCAGCAAATTGCGGCTTTCGGCACTTATCAGCATGACCGCAGCCATGGTGTTTTTGATTCGCATACATTAAGGAATGCTCCGGTATTATTTAACCTTGCCTGGAATAACAGTTTCCACTGGGATGGTGAATTCAGTTCCTTAAAAGATGAAGCAGCGCAGCCTATCAACGGGCATATAGAAATGGGCGAATCGTATGAAGGGGTTATTAATAAAATAAAGGATGACCCGGAATACCAGAAAATGTTCAAAGAGGTTTTCAGGTATCCTTTTATCCGGCCGGAATTTATTTTAAAGGCATTGGCACAGTTCACCGGTTATATGGTTTCTGCTGATTCCAAATATGACCTGTTCGCAAAAGGGTTGATACCAATTACACAACAGGAAGCCAGGGGTTATGCATTATACAAAGCGAATTGCGCCACTTGCCATCCGGAACCCATGTTTACAGATTACAGCTTCCGCAATATCGGTTTGCCGCTTGATAATTTACTGAAAGACTATGGAAGGATGAGAATTACGGGTAAAAAAGAAGACTCATTGAAATTCAGAACGCCTACACTGCGTAACACTTATATCTCTGCCAACTATATGCATGACGGAAGATTTAATACACTGTTGCAATGCATCAATCATTACCGCAGCGGTGTGCAACAAAGTGCAACACTGGATCCATTACTTGTAAACGGAATCTCCTTAACAAATACCGAAGCTAATGACCTTACAGTTTTTCTCCGCATACTTACCGATTCAGCCTTTTTGAAAGATCCCCGGTTTGCAAAACCTCAATAATAACGGTTATTAATTTGCTTTTCTTTTCAGCTTGAGATTTTCCAGCATTTGTTTCTGGTTCTCAATATCCTTTTGTGTATCCTCCTGGTTCTTTTGGTTGTCCTGCATTTTTTTCTCCAATTCGATTTTGTCCTGCTGCAGGTCTTTTAATTTTTTTTCTGCTTTTGCAACAATTTCTTCCTGGTCCTGTATCTGCAGCTCAAGATTAGCGGCTTCTACGTCGGGCAGGAGGTCATTTAAAAATGATTTGGCATTTCTCATATCAGCTGCATCAAAACCGGCTATGGCATTCTGGTCATCTTTCATGATGATGAGGTATAAAACTGATTCATCATCCTCCTTCCTGCTTTTTCTTTCTACCTGGATGATGTAATCCATCTTACTGCTGCTGATCTCAGTAATAAAAGCATTTTTATAGACCCTGAAGCCACGGTCTTTATTAAAAATTCCTTTTTCCTCTTTGCCTTTGTATCCCATTTTCTCCATTCTTTTAACGATAGCATTCTCTACTGCCTGTGCAGGGTAATGAAACTGGATAACAAATGCATCCTGTTTTTTCTTATCATACTCTGTTTTTCCTTCATAAGCCTGTGCAGTTGCAATTGCTGATAAAAACAATACGACTCCCAAAGAGAAAATGATCTTCTTCATGTGTTGAATTTGCCGTTAAAGATACTATAAAGTGAAAAAGCGTTGCAATTATCCTAAATAAAACCAGCAGGAGACGGGAATTCGTTTTTTGCCTGCCTATCAATTACTTTTGTTTCCAAATTTTCAATTCGTTGAGCGGAATAAAAAAACTGGCGGGGCAAACGTTGTGGTATGGTGTTCCCACCATTGCCAGCCGCTTCCTCGGCTACCTGATGAATCTTTCTTTGCCGCTCATCTTTGCTCAACCCGCCCGAACCGCCGACCTCACCCAGATCTATGCCATCATTCCTTTTTTGAATGTGTTGTTTACTTATGGATTAGAAACGGCTTATTTCCGTTTTTCACAGGATACCGATAAAACGAAATTGTACAATACACTGTCCGTTTCACTGATCGGATCTTCCATCTTCTTTACGGGCTTGCTCTTTGTTTTTAAAGACAATATTGTTCATTGGGCCAATCTTGAACAACATCCTGAATACATCACCTGGATGGCTGTCATTATTTTTTTTGATGCCATCAGTACATTGGCATTTGCCAGGCTGCGGCAGGAAAACCGGCCCAAACGATATGCTTTTGCCCGCATTTCCGGTGTCATGATGAATGTGCTGGTAGTGATCCTTTTTTTAGCTGTGATCCCAAAATATGTAAGAAGTCATCCGGATAGTTTTTTAGAAAATATCTATAACAAGAATACCGGCATCGGTTATTACCTGATCGGGAATATCTGTGGTACCATTCTTACATTTTTTTTACTGAGAAAAGAATTTTTCCAGATACGTTTTCAATTCGACAGAAAGCTCTGGAAAAAAATAATGCATTATGCTTACCCGCTGGTGATCGTAGGCATGGGAGGCATGGTGAATGATATGCTGAGCCGGTTGATCTACCAGCATGTGGTCAACCTGCCGGAAGAACAGGCCAAGCATGAGTTGGGCATTTTTGGAAACATATATCGTCTTGCTGTTCTTATTACGATCATGATACAGGCATTCCGTATGGCAGCCGAGCCTTTTTTCTTTAACCGCAGTAAAGAGGAAGATGCGCCCCGCACTTATGCAAGGGTGATGAAGTTTTTTGTGATTGCTTCCTGTTTCATGTTTCTTTTTATCAGTCTTTATATTGATGTGTTCCGCTGGTTCTTTATCGCTGTTCATAAACCGGCATGGGTGGAAGGATTGTATATTGTTCCCTTACTGGCATTGGGAAATGTTTTCCTGGGCATTTATTACAACCTCAGTATCTGGTACAAGCTGAAACATAAGAACATGCTGGGCGCCATGATCACGATTGCCGGCGCCATCATCACCATTGCACTTAATATTATACTGATACCAAAATACCATTATCTCGGCGCTGCTATTGCCACTTTTTCTTGCTATTTATTTATGATGGTAACAAGTTATGTGCTGGGACAGAAGTATTATCCGATACCCTATGCAAAAACAAAGCTTATCTCTTACCTCGTATTGGTAGTCCTTATTTACCTGGCACATTGGGGGATGGTTTACTTATGGCCGGATCGTTGGTTCAATCTTGGTTCGGCGACTTTGCTGCTTTTGCTGTTTACTTTGTTCGTGGGAAAGATCGAGAGAAAGGAGTTGGAGAAATTGCCAGTGATTGGAAAATATCTCGGAAAGAAAAAGTAATATTACATTATGTTTTACAGACGAAAAGTCATATTAGCTTTATTACAAGCTTTTGGAGGCAAACTAGAGAAAATTAATCTTTATAAGCTTTTATTGATTTTTTCGAAAAAGCAACAGAAGCCTCAATACGACTTTATTCCATATAAGTTTGGATGTTATTCTTTTTCGCTTCAGGCCGACTTGGTAACCATGTATAAGAAAGGACAATTAAAAGATGAGGATAAATCTCTTAGAAAGATTGATAAAAAAAATTATTTGGTCATCATATCTGAAATAGATAAAAAATTAATTCAATCAATTTATCAGCAATTTTCAACCAGTTCTGGTGATGATTTGATGAGATATACTTATATTAACTATCCTTATACTGCAATTAATTCCCAAACTGCCGAAAAATTATTAACCAAAGAACAACTTGCTAAAGTGAATGCATGGCGTCCCTGTTCCAGAGGAACAATTCTTTTTACAATAGGGTATGAAGGAATTTCTCTGGAAGAATATCTTAATAGGCTTATAAAAAATGATATTAAAGTCCTTATAGATGTCAGAAAAAATGCTCTAAGCATGAAGTTTGGCTTTTCTAAAAATCAACTTAAAAATTATTGTAATAGCTTAGGAATTGAGTATTTGCATATCCCTGAAGTAGGAATTCAACCTGAACTCAGACAAGAATTAAATACGCAAAATGATTATGATAAATTATTTTCCCTCTACAAAAAGAGTAATTTACCAACTACTACCCTATATCAGCAAAAAATATTAGCCCTATTAAAGCAGAAAAAAAGAATAGCCTTAACTTGCTTTGAAGCCGATATTTGCCAATGCCATCGCAAACATTTGGCTGAAGCAATAACCCAACTACCTGATTGGGATTTTGAACTAAAACATATTTGATGGCTCTTACTAAAGTTTTAATCACTGTCAAAACTTATCCTACTATTTCTACTAAGTACGAAGAATTGGTTTGTACTGCCGGATTCAGAGAGGATGGCTCGTGGATTAGAATTTATCCGGTTCAATACAGAAAGAAGGCTTACGATGAACAGTATAGAAAGTACCAATGGGTAGAAATTGATTTAGTAAAAAACACTAGCGATTTCCGTCCTGAAAGCTATAGACCGGTTTCTCATGATTCAGAAATCAGGATTATTGGAGAAATAGAACCAGACGGATCCAGTTGGGATGAACGAAGGAGATTAGTTCTAAAAAAAGTTTATACTAATTTATCCGAATTAATTGCTGAAGCTAAAAATAGAGATATTTGTACTTCATTAGCAGTATTTAAGCCATCCGAGGTATTAGATGTAAAGGCTAAATCCTGTGAAAGAGAATGGAGTAAAGAAAAACTTGCCACGCTTCAACAATTGAGCATTTTTGATTCCATAAAAACTGACAATTCTCAAGTAGTTAAGAAATTACCTTATGAATTTTCTTATGTGTTTAAAGATGATAAAGGCAAGCAATCAACTTTAATGATTGAAGATTGGGAGTTGGGACAACTTTATTGGAATTGTTTTAATAAATATGAGGGCCATGATGCTGAAACAAGAGCTTGCGCCGATGTGAAAAATAAATACTTAACTGACTTTGCTAAAACAAAGGACCTTTATTTGTATTTAGGTACAGCGCAGACGTATCATTTGGTTTCTCCCAATCCATTTCTTGTGATAGGTACCTTTTATCCAAAATTTCCAAAAATTGACCCACAAGGAAAACTTTTCTGAAATTTCGGCCTCAATACAACTTCACAAACGGATTATTCATCTTTTCAAACCCCACTGTCGTTACCGGTCCATGCCCGGAATAAACTTTTGTTTCATCCGGCAAGCTGAAGAATTGGGTTTGGATGCTGTTGACCAGCACATCAAAATCACCGCCTGGCAGGTCCGTTCTCCCCACGCTGCAATTAAAGAGTACATCGCCACCGATAATAAACCCACCCGCTTCATGATAAAAGGCAACACTACCGGGTGAATGACCGGGAACAAACCGTATTTCCAGTTCCTCCTCCCCGATTGTAATAATATTTCCCTCTTTCAAATAAACCAATGGGCCTTCATAGTTGTCGAAAGGAAGTTGCCACATCTGACCTGCCTGCGGGGCAAAGTCCAGCACCGGTTTTTCCTTTATATGCAGGTGCAGGCTCAAACCCCAGGTGTCGTGAACGAATTTGTTGCCAAATACATGGTCGAGGTGGCAATGCGTGTTAAGCAGCAAAACAGGTATAAGGCCTGTCTTTTCAATGCCCGTTTTTAATTCCTCCCTCTCATTTGGAAAATAACAGCCCGGATCAATAATGCAGCACTGCCCCTGTTCGTTATGCAAAACATAGGTATTCTCCTGGACCGGACTAAATGTAAATGACTTAACAGCTAACATGGATGGTTTTTTCGTACTTTTAATTCAGAACCAGTACCTGATGGGTTTAAGGAAATAAAGATAATTAAAACCTCACCCCATCAATACCCTGATTTGCGGAGTCTCCGCCTCCCTCTCTTTCAGGAGAGGGGGTGCAAAATCTCCGATATAAATGAATCATGTTGGGTGAGGTTGTTGAGCAAAGAACAGAACGATGAAGAGTGCGACGCAACAAAAGATGAACAGAATTACTGTCGCTGGCAACATAAAAAGAAATATGGCCGATTAATAATCCCGATGGTTATCGGGACGAAACAGTAAAGAATCTATGAAGAAAGTATCAAGCCTGATGATCGTTTGCCTTTCCGTTTTCATGGCTATGAAAACAGCGGCACAAGTGAATACGGTGGAATTTGGGAAGAACCGTGTGCAATTCCAGAAATTCAAATGGAAATATTACCAGACCGAAAATTTCAACAGCTATTTCAGCCAGGACGGTCTCGGGCTGGGTAAATACGTGGCGCAGATCGCCGAAGAAGAGCTTCCTTCTATTGAAGAATTTGTAGAATACGGGTTACAGCGCCGGGCCAATATTGTTATCTATAATAATTTTGATGAAATGCAGCAGTCCAATATCGGGCTGGGCATTGACTGGCAAAACACCGGCGGCGTTACCAAACTGGTGAACAATAAAATGATCGTTTACTTTGATGGTAACCATGAGAACCTTCGCCGGCAGATCCGCCAGGGTATTGCAAAAATTTTGGTGGATAATGTTTTATTTGGTGATGACCTTGGTGAGTTTGCCGCCAACCAGGCCTTGCTTGATCTTCCCAAATGGCTCACAGATGGCTATATTGAATATGCAGCTGAAAACTGGAGTCCATCCCTTGATGATGATCTTCGTGGCGTGATGCTGGGAGGCAACTACAATAATTTTTACCAGTTTGCCTTTGAAAAACCTTTGCTGGCCGGGCATGCTTTCTGGAAATATATTGCAGATAAATATGGCAAAAGCAAAACCACTTATTTCCTGTACCTGGCCCGTATCTACCGCAACCTGAACAATGCCTCCAATAAAATTGCGAAGAAGAAATTCAAGATCCTGTTGCAGGATTTTATGAATGATGTACCGCAGCAGTATTTCAAAGATATCCGGGGTCGTCGCAATTCACCCAAGGGCCAGTTATCAGTGAGCGAGGATATTGGCAAAACTAATTTCATCCGTTTTAATGCCAACCCGCTTCCCCGCAATTATACCTATGCCGTTGTAGAATTTAAACAGGGCCGCTACCAGGTGGTATTGATGGAAAATTTTGTAAACAGGAAAGTGCTGCTGAAACTGGGTGTCCGTTCAAGAGAAACAGAAATGCATCCCAATTACCCGCTGCTGGCATGGGATGGCAAGGGAACCCGGCTGGCTGTTTTGTATAATGATGAGGGCAAAACAAAATTCTTTGTATATGACCTCGTGAACAGGAACAAACTCTGGCAACAGGAATGGGCAATGTTCGACCAGGTACAGGATATGAAATACATGCTGGATGCCAATACGCTTTTATTAAGCGCCGTCAGAAGCGGGCAGACCGACATCTTTGTTTATAAAATAGACAAACAGACCTTTGAACAGGTAACCAACGACGCTTATGATGACCTGGATCCCTCCTTTGTGGCTTTTCCCAATAAAACGGGCATCCTGTATTCCAGCAACCGCCCTTCGGCAGAAGCAGCCACCAGCGATGATTCATTGCCGGGCAGGCATTATAATATTTACCTGGTGGACAACTGGAACAAATCCGAGTTCAAGCAAATCTCAAAACTCAGCGACCTGAAACATGGCAATGCCCGCTTCCCTTCACAATACAATCAATCGCATTTCACTTTTGTAAGCGATGAAAACGGAGTAAACAACCGCTATGCAGGATTTTTCAGAACAGAGCGGGCCGGTTTGGATACATTGATCTTTGTTGGTGATGAAGTGCTGCGTAATCCGCCGCAGAAAGATGTGGACAGTTTATTGAAAGAATGGAAAAAGACTGATATTGATTCTGTTGGTTATGTTTCCTTCACGAATGATTCATCCTATGTTTTTCCTTTAACCAATTACCAGAGCAGCCTGCTGGAAACAAGAACTGCCGGTGATAACCAGCAGGTGAGTGAAGTAGTGAAACTGGGAGATATAAAACTGCTCTACCGCCTGCGAGTGGATGAAAATACACTCCACCGCCGTAATGTTACCGCCCGGCCGACTGAATACATAAAGAAAGTAATTGAAGAAGAGAAGAAAGCAGCTAACAAGATAACTGTCTACCAGCCCAAAACAGATACACTGACCAAAAAACAAAATGATTTCTTCAACAGCGGTTTCAATGATGAGAAGACCGACAGCAGTAAACCGGGCCAGGTGGTACCAGCCCAGATCAGTATTAAAGAATCGGTATTGAAAAAAGCAAAAGTGTATGAGTATCGTCCGCCGAAATTTTTCAATGATTACCTGGTAAGCGGGTTTAATAATAATGTATTGATAAGCCGGTTTCAACCTTACTATGGGCCCCCTTCTGAACCCATTCAGTTGAGCAACGGGGACCCTTTAAACGGGATCATCAGGGTAGGCACTTCCGACTTATTTGAAGATTGGAAATTTGCCGGTGGCTTCCGCATCAGTCCCGATCTGAACAATAATGAATATGTGTTTACCACCCAGTACCTGAAAAAAAGGATTGATTATGGCTTCACTTATTACCGTAATGCGACAAAGGTCATCCAGATCTTTTCAGGAGGACCTACAACAGGATTCCTGTCCAAAGAGTTTTCAAATCTATACCAGGGTACAGTAACCTACCCGTTCAACAGGATACAAAGCCTTCGCCTGAACCTTGCCATCCGCCGGGATAAGTATGTTGTTCTGACCGATAAGACGGATCCTGCGACATTAACAATTCCTGACGCGAAAATTACAACAGCACTGGCCCATTTAGAATATGTTCATGATGATGTCATCAACCCTGCTACCAATATCTGGTACGGGCTCCGGTGGAAAGTTTATACAGATGTAAATGCCGAAGTAAGCAATAAATTTGGTACAGCAAAAAGACAGGAGCATCCCTTTACCATGAATGTCGGGTTTGATGCCAGGCATTATCTTCCCATCTATCGCAATATCATCTGGGCGGTCCGGGCGGCCGGTGATTTTTCCTGGGGTAAACAAAAACTCATTTATTTTTTAGGCGGAGTGGATAACTGGCTGATGTTTGGCAAAAACAAGAGATCAGATGGAACTTACCGGTTTCTCAATCCCGCCAACGTACCGGACCCCGCTACCACTTATGCTTTTCAAACCCTGGCGGTAAACCTGAGGGGATTTCTTCAAAATACGGCCAATGGCAACAATGCATTGGTGATCAACAGCGAAGTAAGAGCACCTGTATTTTCTTCTTTTTTCAATAAACCTATTAATAACGCCTTTTTGAGAAACTTCCAGGTCGTACAGTTTATTGATCTGGGCACTGCGTGGAATGGGCAATACAATAAAATTTCCCGGCCCACAGTAATATATAATGCAGCTCCCATCGATGTTAAGATAAAAGCCGGTGGCGTGGGTCCTTTTGCAGGTGGTTATGGGTTTGGAGCAAGAAGTACATTATTGGGTTATTTTCTCCGCTTTGATGCCGGTTGGGAAATGAGTGGATTCTTCAGGGGTAAGCCGAAATACTATTTTGCAATGGGTCTGGATTTTTAGGCAATAATATTTCTGGATATAAAATCCTCCACCAGGAGGATTTTTATTTTGCAATAATGAATGTTTCGCTGAGTTTCTTTATGGTGAAATAAATAAAAGTCATGAATACCGAATAACAGATTGTCATTCCCCAGGCATATTCATTGGCAAAAGGATGGATGATCATGTTCCCTAACTCGCCGGCAAGGGAAAATGGATCTGTAATAATATCCCAGCTGTTGTACCGTAAAAAGCGACCGATATAAACGCCAAATGCACAAAGCCACATCACAGCAAATACAATGAAGATGGAGAATTGTTTTCCCCGTAATAATGCCATGAGTGTTTCAACCCGGCGCAGGGAGGTGATACCGAAGAGGATTCCATTCCAGGCAAAAGAAAAGATCAGTAAGAGATCAAACCATTTTGGTGCTGTGCGGATATGGGTAAAATGAACGAGATCGGTGATGATGTAAAAAGAATTCGGGATAAATAACAGCCATGCTGCTAAAGCAATGAAAAACTTTATTTTGTTTTCCATGATGCTCACATTGTTTGTCATCCACCAGGTGATGCAGTAAGGAACAAAGGCGAGGAATAAATTCCAGGGAAGAAAAATATATTCCAATGACCCGGTTGCTGTCATCCGGCCCAGCAACAGCAGGCAACTGAATCCGGAAGAAGCCAGCAGCCATTCATGAATTGTAGTTAAAAGCGGGAAATTTCCGGGTTTAAAAGATTGGGACCAACTCATATAAAGATTTTAGGAATAAATACAAAGCAACCAACCAGCAATGCAGTAATTGCTGCAACCAATACTGCTGCTGCTGACATATCTTTTATGATTTTGATCCGTGGGTTTCTTTCGGCCGAGATAAGATCCATTGTTTTTTCAATTGCTGTATTGAATAACTCACTTACCCATACAAAGCCAACAGCAAAGGTTAATGCAATGACTTCTGAACCGGATATATGAAAAACTACAGCCAGAACAGTCACAACGACTGTTGCCAGCAAATGGATCCATGCATTGTGCTGGCTGCTGAAAAAACTTTTGATCCCGGCAAAGGCGTATATAAAACCCTTAGCCCTGGAACGAATTGAAAAAGTTTTATTATTTCCCATAAAATAAAATTTCAGATATTTTAAGCCGCATGGGTTACGTTAGCAGTGACGGGAACGGATGGTTTTTTATCCCGTATCATTATTACGCACCTGGCAAATTCATTCCAGACAGCCTGGAAGAAAGAAAAGAAGCGGTAGCCGCCGCTCTTCAAAACTTTTCTATGATAGAACCATACCATTATAATAGTGCCTGCCATTAATATGCTGTGCAATAGCCTTGAGAACAAAATGGCGGATCCTGGCTTTCTCCCATATAATATGTGTAAAGAAAAACTTTGAAACTGCAGGTGCATTTCTTCATCTGCCAGTATTTGTTTGCAGATATGCTGAAGCAATGCTGAGCCGGTACTGCGCTGCAGTGCCGTATAATAGATCATGGAAATGATCTCCGCTGTCAGCAACACCGTCACAGTACCTTCAAGCCCTGCCAGTTTTCTCAACCACCTGAAACTGTTATCTAACCAGTCTCTGTTAAGTTTATCGATCCCCTGGATTTCCATGAAATGTCCCAATACAGCCGCATGATCCTGTTCTTCTTTAATAAAAATTTTTACCGTGTCAACATAGCTTTCATCTTTCATGCTTTGCGCAAATTTCAAAAAATGTTTGCCTTCAGAATGTTCTCCCCTTTGAAATTGCTGTATAGAAGTATAAATGATATTTTTTTCCGGGGTTGTTAATGAGGCTGCCCCTGTCCAGTCCAGGTGATCGAAATGATGCCGGTTTGACAAAAAATATTGATGCCATAATAAGAAGTTCATAAAATTGCTTTTATTGCCTGTCCGAAGTTTTCTCCGCCACCCATTTCCACCAGAAAGCCGTGCAGCTGCCATATACAAATATTTCATACAGGTCATCTGTTACAGAATGGCCATTACGTACTACGGCCATACAAACAGGAACCATAAATAGGATGGCCAATAGCGTAATAATGTATCCCATGGGATGTATTGGCAAATAAATCCAGCCAAAAGTTTTAAACCATTGTTGCTTCATATATTTAGTTTTAGCTAATAACTAATTTTCTCCCAGCAGGTAGATAAATAATGTAAGCAGCAACCCGCCGCTTAACAGCACCACCATCAGGGGAAACCATTTCTTCCGGATAGTAAAATGAAATTCAAATTGCTCTTTTGAAAATTGCCAGTTGATCTTCAGCACCTGGAATATGCTGATCAAAAAAGCGATCAACGGCCCGAATAAAATAAGCAGGTTGATGTTCCAGCCCAGGTTTTCTTTGATGCCCATTCTTTCAAGGAAAGGAGTTGCATTATCAAAGGGGCCGTCGATATTCAGTACATATTTTAATACTGAAATAGTGATGAAATAAGCTGTTGGCAATGCCAGCAGCAGGGCAAAAGCAGTAAGCAGGTTGCGTTGTGATTTGGTTGTTTCCATAATAAAAATTTATCAATGATTAAATATTTTTCTTCTTAATTGTTCCGTTTGCTCCGGCAATAATTCATTCCATAACCAACTATGAATGGAACTCCCTTTTTTCCCGAGCCTGTATGCCCGTCTTATTTTTCCCCAGTGCTCCGGCATGGTAACAATGCTGTACAAAACAGTCGCCAGCACCGGAAAGGAAATTCTTCCGTTTCCCAGCATAAAACTTTGCAGGCAGGCTTCTCCTTCATCTGTCGTATCATAACCAAGTAATACATGTTTCAGATCATGCCGTGCATAATGCGGTAAGAGCGGAAGGTTTCTTTTTTCCAAAAAATGGTATAGGTCATTTCCCAAACTTCCGGGCGGTAATAACTGTAACTGATCTTTGTTGTAAGTAAAGGGATTGGGTTTGCGAACTATTTTAAGCACCGGCAAAGCAATCTTATGCGTCAGAAAAACCAGGATGGCGGTTCTTGTTTTTACCAGTATCTTTTTCATCTTCTTTATTTTATTCCTTTGATCATAGCCTCCAATACAGTAATATGTTCGTTAAATGCTTTTTCACCCTGTTTGGTAATGGCATAAGTGGTGTTTGTCTTTTTGCCTACAAATCCTTTATGTACTTTGATAAAACCATTCTCCTCCAGGTTTACAAGGTGTGTAGCCAGGTTACCATCTGTTACTTCAAGCATCTGTTTCAGGTCATTGAAATTAATTTCTTCATTCACCATCAGGGTACTCATGACCCCGAGGCGGATGCGGCTTTCAAAAACTTTATTTAAACCGTTGATCGGATTTTTCATAATGATTTATGACTTTCTTTCATATTTCAACCACATCACAACTCCATAGATAATGTGCAGCACACCAAACCCGGCTGCCCAGAAATATAACCCGTAACCAATGAACAACATGCTGATCAATCCTAATACTATTTCACAATAACCGAGGTACCGTATATCAGTGAGGGTATATTTGCTTGCATTCACCAATGCCAGTCCATAAAAAATAAGACAGGAAGGGCCAACGAATCTCCATTCATTATAATAAAGCATTCCGAGAATGAATAATCCGCCGGCCGCCATGGGAATTACCATATTCCAGAATAACCTGCGGGATGTATGATCCCAAACGGGGAGATTATTTTTGCTGGCTTTCCGCCATGTGAGGTAAAAGGCAGAAATAAAAGCAACCGCAAATGTGGCAGCAGCCAGACCCAGTAATTGTAAACTCAGCGTATCTAAAATATCGGTATGGAAAGATTCGGTCAAATGAGTTCTGCCAGCACCGGAATAAAGCATTCCGCTGGCTATCCATGCGCCTGCTAAAGCACAAATACCTGCAGCTATACCGCTTAATCCGCTAAGGCTGATAAAACGGCTGCTGCGCTCCATTATTTGCTTTATGTCTTGTAGTGTCTCAGCTGGTTGTTGATTTTTTTCTTCCATAAAAAGTACTTTGTACCACAAAGTAAGTAGACAAATCATTAATTTCCAAATTAATTTTACCGGCCATTTATAATAAACATCAAATTAGCTACCTGAATTACACTCCCTTTTGTAATTTTATCAGATGTTTAACCCCGTGAGGCCCTATAAACCTTTCCTGACCAGCTGCTTCATCTTTGCTGTACTGTTTGCCTCAGCACAACGAAAAGTCATCACCGGTGTTGTGAAGGATTCACACAGCGAAGAACGGATCCCCTTTGCTTCAGTAATTTTTAAAAACACAACCGTAGGTAAGCAGGCTGATTCCTCCGGCAGCTTCTCTTTTCAGCTTTCCGCCTGGCCTTCGGATACACTGGAGATCTCCTGTGTGGGTTACCAGCCTTTTTTAATAATCATTAATAAAAACAAAGATTCCGTTTTTGCTGATATCATGATGGAGAGAGGCACTTTTAATGAAGGCGCCCAGGTAAAAGTGAAAGTGAATAAAGGTTTGCTGCTCTGGCGGAAAATTGTGCAACACAAACCGGATAATGACCGTTTCCGTTTTGATAACTTTTCTTACGAACTGAACAACAAACTGGAACTGGACCTTAAGAATATCAATTTTGAAAAATTCGGCAAATTCAAACCATTACGCCCGATCAGTAACCTGATCAACCAGAATATTGATACAGCAGAGGGATTGAAATACCTCCCCGCTTTTCTTACCGAAACCATCTCCGACTATTACTACCAGAAAAAACCTTTGAAAAGGCGGGAGATCATAAAAGCCGTGAATACAAACGGAGTGAAAAATGAAAGTGTAACCAAATTGCTGGGTGGCATGGACCAGGTAGTGAACGTGTACAACAATTTTATGACCGTTTTTGATAAACTGTTTATTGGCCCGCTCAGTGACAATGGAGATTTTTATTACAATTACCGGGTAGTAGATACGCAGATGATAAATAATAACCGGTTCTACCACCTGGTTTTTACACCCAGGCGGACAGGCAGCGATACGTTTGAAGGTGATTGCTGGGTGCAGGCCGGCAATTTTGCCATACAAAAGATGAACTTGCGGTTGGGCAAAGAAGCGAATGTGAACTTTTTGGAGAATCTCAGCCTGATACAGGAATATTCAATGATCAATGATTCGACCTGGTTCTTATCAAAAGATAAATTTGTTGCAGATATTTCCCCGGCTGGTAAAGACAAACCTGGATTTATAGGTCGTAAAACGACCACCTACCGGAATGTTGTTGTCAACGACACTTCAGTAACCAATGAGCTCAGTAAAAACAAGATCCAGGATGAAGTTATTACATTACCCGGGGCTAATGAAAAAGATAAATCATTCTGGACAGCCTCCCGTCACGAACCACTGAGCAAAACTGAAAGCGGTATTATTAAAATGATCGATACGCTGACCAATGCTCCGGTGTTTCAAAAATTCACCAAAACAATAGGATTTATCGGAACGGGTTACCGTGATATCGGCAATTATGAAATCGGTCCCTGGTATAACTGGATAACCTCCAACGGATGGGAAGGATTCAGGGTGCGTTTTGATATCGGCACTAATAAGTATTTTGATAAAAAATTCAAGTTCCACACTTATCTCGCTTATGGTTTCGGTGATAAAAAAATGAAAGGGCTGGCAGAAGTTTTTTACCTGCCCAAAAAAGACCCCCGGATGTATCTATATGGTTCCTATAAAAATGACCTTGATTTCGGGCAAAATTATTTTGGCGAAGTAACATCGGATAATTTTTTTGCTTTAGCCGTTCGCAAGAATAATGTTCCCGTAAAGAATATTAAAGTCAATGAAAAACGGCTTGAGTTTTTCAAAGAGATGACCCCCTGGATGTCGAACCAGCTGACGATCACACATACTTCAACCCTCCCGTTGAGAAATCTTTTGCCGCTTGATTCTTTTAAAACAACTCATGGAAACCCACTCACCAGTTTTGAAGTATCGTTACAAATCCGGTTTGCTTATCTGGAGAGATTCCTGGAAAGTCATTTTTACCGCAGCAGCCTGGGCAGCCCCTACCCGATCGGGGAGATCAATATCAGCCACGGGTTCTCAGGAATACTTAAAAGCAGTTATAACTATACTAAAGTAAATGCCAGTATTTCAGGGAATTTAAAAGTTCCTCCTTATGGCAATATCTCCTGGTATGTTTTTGGCGGAAAAACATTTGGCACTTTGCCTTACACTCTTTTAGACATTGCACCGGGAAATGAATTATACTATTATAATAAGTATGCTTTTAATATGATGAACCGCTGGGAATTCATTCATGATCAATATTCCGGTATCAATATTGAGCATAATATCGGCAACGGTATTTTCCGTTGGTTCCCTAAACTAAAGTTCCGCCAATTTTGGACGGCCAAGGCCCTGTGGGGAAGTCTGTCCCCTTCCAATAGGGCACTTAACTTCAAAGAAGGTTATACTTTTCAATCATTGGATGGTAAAACTTACCTGGAATTAGGCACCGGTATCGATAATATCCTTCATGTTTTCAGAATTGATTTTATCTGGCGGGTATTACCATCCACTCTTCCCAAAACAGGTGATAAAACATTTGGAATTTTTGGAAGTTTCAGGTTGGGATTTTAAGCCCTGGGTTTTTAAAAGGGTTATTGACCGGACAGAAGTAATACTATCATCATCTCTTCGTCATTGTTGATGTTGCAGTCAGCAACCCAACATTTATAGTCATGACACTTCATCTGTGGGAATTCTATCCGGCTCAACCTTTTTTCACTATCTTCCTTTTCAAAACACAATTACATGCCCTCACATTACATCCTGGCCCTCGACCAGGGCACTACCAGCAGCCGCAGCATGTTGTTTGATAAACAGGGAAACATTATCAGTACAGCACAAAAAGAATTCAAACAAATATATCCTCAGCCCGGCTGGGTGGAGCACGATGCCAATGAAATATGGAGCACCCAGATTGGCACTATGGCCGAAGCAGTAGCCAAAGCTCATATCAATATGAAACAGGTGGCAGGAATTGGTATCACCAATCAAAGAGAAACAACAGTTGTGTGGGATAGAAAAACCGGCCTGCCCATTTACAATGCTATTGTATGGCAGGACAGAAGAACCGCTGCCTATTGTGATGAATTGAAAGCTGCTGATCATGCCGGTAGGATTCAGCAAAAAACAGGGTTGATCATTGACGCCTATTTCTCCGCTACAAAACTGAAATGGATATTGGATAATGTACAAGATGCCAGGAAAAAAGCAGCAAACGGGGAACTGGCATTTGGAACTATTGATTCCTGGCTTACCTGGAAACTCACGAATGGGGAAGTACATGTAACGGATGTATCCAATGCATCAAGAACGATGTTATTCAATATTCATTCGCTGCAATGGGATGAGGAATTGCTGAAACTGTTCAATATTCCTTCATCCGTTTTACCCGAAGTAAAACCAAGCAGTAAAATTTACGGTGTAACCGGAAATATTATTCCTGATTCACGAATTCCTATTGCCGGTATTGCAGGCGACCAGCAGGCTGCATTGTTCGGGCAAATGTGTACACAACCGGGAATGGTAAAAAATACATATGGTACCGGTTGCTTTATGCTGATGAATACAGGTGAAAAAGCAATTGCATCAAAAAATAATTTACTGACCACCATTGCATGGCAAATTGATGGTAAAACTGAATATGCATTGGAAGGAAGTGTATTCATTGCAGGAGCAGTAGTTCAATGGCTGCGGGATGAATTAAAGATCATCCGGACATCTGCTGAGATAGAAAAATTAGCCGGGCAGGTGCCCGACACTGATGGCGTATTTATTGTTCCGGCTTTTGCCGGCTTAGGTGCCCCGTATTGGAATCAATATGCAAGAGGAACTATTTTCGGATTAACAAGAGGCAGCAGTAACGCTCATATCGCAAGGGCCGCTTTGGACAGTATTGCTTATCAAACCTATGATGTACTGAAAGCAATGGAAGCCGACTCAGGAATACATATAAAAGAACTGAGAGTGGATGGTGGCGCTACGGTAAATAAGCAGCTGATGCAATTTCAGAGTGATATCCTTAATTGTAAAGTAGTAAGGCCAAAGATCACAGAGACAACAGCTCTTGGCGCTGCTTACTTAGCCGGGCTTGCTGTCGGGTACTGGAAGAATGTGGAAGAGATCCAGCAACAATGGCAGGTGGACAAATCATTTGCTCCGGCAATGAACGATGATAAAATAATTGAATTGCTGAAGGGATGGCAGCGGGCAGTTAAGGCAAGCATTGCATGGGCGGATAGCAAAGGCATATAAGTCATATTAGTCAAATGGGTCAAATAAACAGACTCAATGATTTGACAAGTATGACTTATTTGACTTTTATGACTAAGAAATTTAAGCAAGATTGAACCGAAATGAAATGATACAACAATTAGAGTCCCAAAAAGAATGGGACGTTTGTATCATTGGCGGTGGCGCCACCGGGCTGGGTACGGCGCTGGATGCAGCATCAAGAGGATTTAAAACAATTTTGTTTGAGCAACATGATTTTGCCAAAGGCACATCATCCAGGAGTACCAAGCTGGTACATGGAGGTGTACGTTACCTGCAGCAAGGTAATATCAAACTGGTAATGGAAGCCCTGAGAGAACGGGGTTTACTGATGCAGAATGCCCCTCACCTTGTACACAATCAAAAATTCATTGTGCCCAATTATAAATGGTGGGAAAAACCATTTTATGGCATCGGCCTGAAGATCTATGATAAGATGGCCGGTAAATTAGGATTAGGCCCTTCCCAGTTTTTATCAAAAGAAGAAACACTGCAATTAGCCCCTACCCTCGACCCGGAAGATCTAAAAGGCGGCGTGTTGTATCATGATGGGCAATTTGATGATGCGAGGCTGGCCATCAGCATTGCACAAACAGCAGCACAGCAAGGAGCAACATTGCTTAATTATTTCCCCGTATCCGGTTTATTGAAAATGAACAAGAAGGTTTGTGGGGTTTGGGTAAAAGATTTTTTTACCGGTAAAGAATTTGAAGTAAAAAGCAAAGTGGTCATTAATGCCACCGGTGTTTTCACCGATGCAATCATGAAAATGGATGATGCAAAACATAAAAGCATAATCAACCCCAGCCAGGGAATACATCTGGTAGTCGATAAAGAATTCTTACCCGGTGATACTGCTATTATGATTCCGAGAACAGACGATGGCAGGGTGTTATTTGCCGTACCATGGTATGATAAAATTGTGTTGGGAACAACGGATACAGCAGTTGATAATATATCTGCCGAACCGGTTCCTCTGCAGGAAGAAATTGAATTTATATTAAACCATATTGGCCGCTACCTCAGTAAAGACCCGCAACTAAGTGATGTGAGAAGCATGTTTGCGGGATTAAGACCGTTGATCAAAGGAAAAAGCAAAAAGACCGCTGCCTTAGCAAGAGATCATTTAATAAGTCTTAGTGAATCGGGGTTAATTACAATTGCGGGTGGAAAATGGACCACCTATCGTAGAATGGCGGAAGATGTGGTGGATATTGCTATAAAGACTTTTGAATTACAAGACAAACCCTGCCAAACAAAAGAATTAAAACTGCATGGATATGATAAAGCATCTTTTGCAACTGAAATAATTTTGATGAGCCGGGAAGAACTTAAAGCTGCTATAAAAAAAAGCATAGCAGAAGAAATGTGCATGACAGTTGAAGATTTTTTGTCCAGAAGAACAAGACAGCTTTTACTGAATGCCCATGAAGCCATCAAAGCTGCTCCTTTAGTAGCTAAACTGATGGCAGAAGAAATGAACAAAGATGAAAACTGGATAAAAGAACAAATTGATACCTTTAATTTAATTGCGAAAAACTACAAACCATAAATAACAAACCTGCCTGCCGGCAGGCAGGCTATAAACTAAAAACTTATGAGTCCTTTCTTAGGTGAATTTGCAGGTACCGCTTTACTCATCATCATAGGTGATGGCGTGGTGGCCAATGTTGTCCTCAATAAAACCAAGGGCCAGAACAGCGGCTGGATCGTTATCACATTCGGATGGGCTATGGCAGTATTTCTTGGCGTTTATGCTTCCACCAAACTGGGTGGCAGCGGTCATCTGAATCCGGCTGTGACAATTGCCATGACAGCCTTCGGTGGTTTTGATTCGTCGCATTTAATTACTTATATAGGCGCCCAACTTGCCGGTGCAATCGTTGGAGCAAAAATTGTCTGGCTTGCTTACAAGCAGCATTTTGATGAAACAGAAGACAAGAATTTAAAACTGGCGGTTTTTTGCACCGCTCCGGCGATCAGGAATGTTTTGTACAACCTGACCACGGAGATCATCGGAACATTCGTATTGATGTTTGGCGCATTGGCTATGTCGCCTGCAGCATCTTCATTGGGAACATTAGATGCATTGCCTGTTGGATTATTAATATTAGGTATCGGTTTGGGATTAGGCGGACCAACAGGATATGCTATTAATCCTGCAAGAGACTTAGGACCAAGGATTGCGCATTTTATTTTACCGATAAAAAATAAAAGAGACAGTGATTGGGGATATAGCTGGATACCGGTACTCGGACCTGTGATCGGCGCCCTGCTTGCTGCCTATCTTTTTAAATTGATATAATAGTTTTTGTATGAAAAAAAAAATTATCTTTTTAGTAACTATTTTAACTGCTTATCAAATGCAAGCTCAAACTCCTGAAGATCGATTGAAAGAAAAAGGGATCGTTCTAACCACTCCCTCAGCGCCTGTTGCTAACTATGTTAATGTGGTAAGAGTTAGTAATCTTCTTTTCCTTTCCGGAAAGGGACCGGCAAAGCCTGATGGCTCCTACGTTACAGGTAAAGTCGGTAAGGATCTGACTATTGAACAGGG
>JBGPKR010000044.1:0-22470 GCA_041486045.1 Chitinophagaceae bacterium
CAAGATACAATCCCGTTTTTCCAAAACCCGTTCATGGGGATTACATAAAACCGCTTATATCCTCACTCATGAGCAGGGGCATTTTGATATTGCGGAAATATTTGCCCGAAAACTGAATAAGCAAATGAGTGAATACCGGTTTAATAAAAGAACTTACCAGCAGGACCTGAATAAAATATACCAGGATATACTGGATGAGAAAGAAAAAATGCAGGATGATTACGATAAGGAAACCAATCATAGCATCAAAAAGGAGAGACAGGCGGAGTGGCTGCAGAAGATTGAGAAGATGCTGGAGGAATACAAAGTCTATATGGATTACTAAAAGTTAAATACTATTGTATGATAAGATTTAACACAGTATCCATTTTGAATGGCAGGGAACCATTTACCAGACATTTTCAAGACTCTTAATGCTTCTTTATATTTATTTTTTTTCGCCTTGTCTACAAGTCTGAAATATGTCAAATTACCTTCTTTGTTAATTATAACCTCAACGCTGAATATTTGTTTCTTCCCTTTTAAATTAGTATCCAGGTTTTTCTCCATAAACCTGCTCCATTCATTTTCGCCTCCCGGATAACAGGCTGATTCTTCTGCACGATAAAAAATTTTGTTTTTATCCTCTTTATCCTCAATTATGGTATTGTATTTACATTGACAGGTAAAACCTCTTACAGAAAAAGTAGTGTCTCTAAAGTCTTGTGAGTAAGTATGTAGCCCCGTAAGCAGGGAAAGCAGAAGAAATGACTTTCTCATACCCGCTTTTTAAAACAGTCCGTATAACTGTGCATCCACCTTCCGGATGATCTCGCCGAAGTGTTCCTCGTTTTCCGGGAACCTGTTTTTATCAACATCAATGATCAGCAACTGGCCTTCTTTATAATCGGCGATCCATTTATTGTAGTATTCGTTCAGTTTTTTTAAATAATCCAGGCGGATATTTTCTTCATACTCCCGTCCCCTTTTTTGAATATTACCCACCAAAGTCGGAACAGAAGCATTCAGGTATATCAGCAGGTCAGGCGGCTGCACCAGCGTTTTCAATGTCTGGAAAAAATGAAAATAGTTATCAAAGTCTCTTTTGCTCATCAACCCCATTTCATGCAGGTTGGGTGCAAAGATGTTGGCATCTTCATAAATGGTTCTGTCCTGTATCACCGTTTCAGTTCCTTTCTGGATCTCTACTAATTGACGCAAGCGACTATTCAGGAAAAATATCTGCAGGTTGAAACTCCAGCGGGGCATATCTTCATAAAAATCCATCAGGTAAGGATTATGATCCACGTCTTCAAAGTTGGGGATCCACTTGTAATGCTTGCTCAGCATTTCTGTCAACGTGGTTTTACCGGCGCCGATATTGCCGGCCACTGCGATATGCTTTGGTTTTGATTTTGCTTTTGCCATTTTGTAAATCTTGTTATATCAACAAACTTTCTGTATTTCTATTGTGGTTTCTTACCCGGTGCGGCAGCAACCAGAAAACAAATTGCTGCGAGCGGCAAAGGGTACCACCAAAAATCTTTTAACTCTGACAAATGCGAAGAATGCCTGCCTATCCTGTACATTACAATTGCTGCAATGACAGCAAGAACAGCAATGACCCCAAAAACTGCTTTCTTATTCATGTTGTCTTGATTTAAAAAAATCCGGAATACATAGGTCTTAAAAGTAGTGTAATTTCTGATACGGGAATCCGGCTATTAAAAATAATTAAGCCCTATCGCCTGTCGCACCAGTTCCATTGTAGCTTTGGCGCTTTTCCGGGCCTTTTCAGCCCCTTTTTCCATTACTTCTTTCAGGTATTTTGTGTCATTGCGGATTGCTTCAGCCTTTTGCCGGATCGGGGTAATGAATTTTACCATATCCTCTCCCAGCTGTTTCTTCATATCACCATAACGGATGCTGCAGTTATTATAATCCTGTTCATATTTTTTAACCGCTTCTGCATCACTCACCAGGTTCATTAACAGAAAAATATTTTCTATATAATCAGGCTTTTTTGAATGGGGTTCCGTTGGCCCTGTATCTGTTTTAGCCTTCATGACTTTTTTCCGGATCAACTCATCATCATCAGAAAGAAACAAAGTTGCATTTTGGTTTTCACTCTTGCTCATTTTACCGGCTCCGTCAAGACCCGGCACTTTTACCAGCTCATTTCCATAATTGAATGCCTGCGGTTCCGGAAACACTTCAGCATAACGGTGATTGAACCGTTTGACAAAATTGCGGGCCATTTCCAGGTGCTGCTCCTGGTCTTTACCAACCGGCACGAATGATGCCCGGTGAAGAATAATATCGGCGGTTTGTAATACGGGATAGGTCAATAACCCGGCATTTACATTTTCAGGTTGCAGTCTTACTTTCTCTTTAAAGGTTGACGTTTTTTCCAGTTCGCCTTTGTAGGCAAGCATATTCAGGTACAGGTATAATTCAGCCGTTTCATGAATATGGCTCTGGCAATACAAGGCCACTTTGTCCGGGTCAAGACCACAGGCAATATTTTCTGATAACACCCTGAGAACATTCTGCTTTAGTTCTTTTGTATCAGGGTGCGTTGTCAGTGAATGCAGGTCAGCTACCATAAAAAAGCACTCATATTCTTCCTGCATCCGCACATAATTGCGAATGGCCCCCATATAATTGCCCAGGTGCAAAAAACCCGTTGGGCGAATGCCACTCATTACTACCTGCCTGCCGGTAGGCAAGGTTTCTTTCTTTTTCTGCATCGCGGCGAAGGTAAGGAAGAGTCTGGAGTCTTTAGTCGTTAGTCACTAACAGCTTGGCTAACGACTAATGACTAACGACTATCTTTGCTTTATGGAAATAAACGACTCCCTGGTTGATAAGCTGGCCCATCTTTCCCGGTTGGAGTTTAATGAAACGGAAAAAGCTGAAATAAAAATTGACCTTCAGCGAATGATTTCTTTTGTGGAAAAACTGAATGAACTGAACCTTGATAGTGTGGAACCCATGCTTTTTATGAGTGAAGAAGTGAATGTGCTGAGAGAAGATGAAATAAAAGGCTCCATCAGCCGGGAAGTAGCACTGAAAAATGCGCCATTGCACGACGGGCAATTTTTTAAAGTACCGAAGGTTTTAAAAAATCCCTCCCGATAGTAATCGGGCTTAAATCCCAAATTCCCGGTCACGTTTAAATTGGAATTTGGTATTTGGAATTTATGAATAGTATTATACATCTCGAAAAGATCTGCAAAAGCTACTTCATGGGCAAACAGGAATTGCAGGTGTTGAAAGGAATTACTTTGGATATTTTTAAGAGTGAATATGTCGCTCTCATGGGTCCATCAGGTTCGGGCAAAAGCACCCTGATGAATATTATCGGGTGCCTTGACAGCCCTTCGGGAGGTAATTATACTCTGAATGGCAGGGATGTAAGTAAAATGGAAGATAATGCGTTGGCGGAAGTCAGGAACAAAGAAATTGGTTTTGTATTCCAGCAATTCAATTTATTGCCCCGGTTGACCGCATTGGAAAACGTGGCGCTGCCATTGGTTTATGCTGGTATGGGGAGAAAACAACGTAACGAAAAGGCAATGCATGTAATGGAAATGGTGAGCCTGACGGACAGGAGCAATCATAAACCCAATGAACTTTCAGGTGGCCAGTGCCAGCGGGTGGCTATTGCCCGGGCTTTGGTGAATGATCCTTCCATTATTCTTGCTGATGAGCCTACCGGGAACCTTGATACAGCAACTTCTTACGAAATCATGGATATTTTGGGACAAATACACAGGAATGGTAATACAATTATTTTGGTAACCCATGAAACTGACATCGCCAATTTTGCCCGGAGAATTGTAAGATTAAGAGACGGATCGGTTGAAAGCGATAAAAAAAATGAACCCATACCTGCACATAATTAAATCATGGCTTCAAAAATATATACAAAAACCGGCGACAAGGGAACTACATCCCTGATTGGAGGAACCAAAGTATCCAAGGCGCATATCCGGATCGAAACTTATGGTACCGTGGATGAGCTGAATTCATGGATAGGCCTTGTTAATGATCAACTCAATCACAAACATTCAAAAAAGATATTGAAAGAAATCCAGGACAGATTATTCACCATCGGTTCATCACTGGCCTGCGATCCTGAAAAAGAACTAAAAATGAAGATCCCTGATCTGCAGGAAACGGATATTGAGCTGCTGGAAAAAGAAATAGACAGGATGAATGAAAAAATGCCGCCGATGAAATCATTTATTTTACCCGGTGGGCATGTAGCTGTTTCATCTGCTCATGTGGCCCGTTGCGTATGCAGGCGATGTGAAAGACTTTGTGTCAGTTTGCAGGAACAGAACATGTCAGTCGAACCCCTTGTCATTAAATACCTCAACCGCCTCAGCGATTATTTATTTGTACTGGCCCGTTTTATCGGTCGCCGGCTGAAAACAAAGGAAATTCCCTGGAAACCAAGACTGTGATTTGTACATTAAATAATCTTTCCATCCTTCATATACAAAACCCGGTCGCTCAGTTTTGCCAATTCTTCATTGTGTGTTACGATAAGAAATGTTTGATTGAATTTATTACGCAGGTCAAAAAACAACTGGTGTAATTCTTTTGCATTGGCGCTGTCCAGGTTGCCGGTTGGTTCATCTGCAAAAACTATATCGGGATTATTAATAAGAGCTCTTGCCACAGCCACCCGTTGCTGTTCGCCGCCACTCAATTCATTGGGTTTGTTTTCCATTCGGTGGGAAAGGCCGAGTATTTTTAATAATTCTCCTGCTTTTTCTTTTACTTCTGATTTTTTTCTGCCAGCCAGCCAGCCCGGGATACAGACATTTTCCAGCGCTGTAAATTCAGGGAGCAGGTGATGAAACTGAAATACAAAGCCGATATGCTTGTTCCTGAATGATGCCAGTTCTTTTCCTTTCAATAAATTAATAACGGAACCATTCATGTTTACTGTTCCCATATCGGCCTTATCCAGTGTACCCAGGATATGTAACAGGGTACTCTTACCAGAACCGGAGGGGCCAACAATGGATGCCACTTCAGCTTTCTTGATTTCTATATCCACACCCTTCAGCACTTCCACTTTCCCATATCTTTTATAAATGTTTTTACCTGTTATCATATTGCCCTGGATTCAATTAATAAATCAAATATCCATAAAACGAACCCGACTGCAAAACTGCAGATGTTCGTTGAGCCATTTTTTTAAGAAATCATTCAAATACCCGTTTACAACTAAGGATTTGGAAAATTCGTTAATACAGCTACATTTGCGGAAAATTAAGAGGGTTTAACCCTTAAAAAGCCTTATTCAAAAATTAAAACCCCGGGAAGATGTTCTGGACCTTAGAATTAGCCTCATACCTTGAAGACGCCCCCTGGCCAGCCACTAAAGATGAGTTGATTGATTACTCTATCCGCAGTGGCGCCCCCATTGAAGTGGTAGAAAACCTGCAGGAGCTGGAAGACGAAGGTGATGTATATGAGACCATCGAAGACATCTGGCCCGATTATCCCACACAGGATGACTTCCTTTTTAATGAAGATGAGTATTAGGAAAGCTGTTAGCAGCTAGCTATTAGACCTATAAAATTGAAAGCCTCTGGTATTGGAGGCTTTTTAAATTATGTACCCGGCTGTAGTACTACTATCAACTTCGTTGCGTCGCACACTTCATCGTCCGGTTCGCTACTGGGCAAATTCCGCTATTCACTATTCACCACTTACTATTCCGTCACTCCCAATTTCTGCATCACTTCATTACTTACACCGGTTGAAGAATATCCTCCATCATGAAACAGGTTTTGCATGGTGACCATTCTTGTCAGGTCGGAGAAAAGTGTTACGCAATAATTGGCACAGTCTTCTGCTGTTGCATTTCCCAATGGTGCAATTGAATTGGCATAATCAAAAAAGTCACTAAAGCCTTTTATTCCTGTACCGGCTGTTGTCTTTGTTGGTGATTGGGAAACGGTATTGATACGAACTTTTTTCTCTACTCCGTAGTGATAGCCAAAACTACGGGCAATAGATTCAAGCATCGCTTTAATATCAGCCATATCGGTGTAAAAAGGATAGGTTCTTTGTGCTGCCATGTAGGTCAGGGCTACCACACTGCCCCATTCATTGATGGCATCCAGTTTTTTAGCCACGGCAAGCATTTTATGAAATGACAAAGCAGACACGTCAATACCCTTCATGAAATATTCATAGTTGGATTCTGTATATGGGATCTTCTTCCTGATATTTACACTCATGCCGATGGAATGCAGTACAAAGTCAATCTTGCCACCCAATATTTCCTGTGATTTGGTAAAAAGGTTGGTCAGCTCTTCTACATTCGTGGCATCTGCAGGAATGATTTCTGATTTTGTCTTCTCTGCCAGTTTATTGATTTCACCCATCCGCATGGCAATAGGAGCATTCGTCAGTACTATAGTTGCACCTTCTTCATATGCTTTCTCAGCTACTTTCCAGGCAATGGAATTAGCATCCAGTGCCCCGGTAATGATTCCTCTTTTTCCTTTTAAAAGATTATATGCCATACGCCATTGATTTTGTTGCCGTAAAAATAAGAACTTATTACTAAGCCCCGGGAAACACTATTTTAATTATAAAGACCAATAAAAATGTATAAACAAATATCAATAGAACAACTGCCAGCATGCAAAGAATCAATCTTCGCATTGACTCCCCGGGCCTGATAAGTTCCCGGAGCCACCTGAACAATATATAAAACGGGATCAGCGAAAAAAGAATGATGGCTAATATAGCAAAGGCCTTCAGTTTCAAACCGTACAATTTGTTAGCTGCAAATTAATAACATATCTGCCCCGCACTCATTCACCTCCCCCCTTTCCTTTATCTTCGCAGCTATTAAAAGTGAACGCCAAACATGACGATTTCCTACAAATGGCTCAGTGAATACCTGCCCGTAACAGTTGAACCGGACAGGCTTAGCAGCATTCTTACTTCCATCGGGCTGGAAGTGGAAAGCATGGGAAATTATGAAGAAGTAAAAGGCGGGTTGACCGGATTAGTAATTGGCGAAGTATTGAGCACCGAAAAACATCCTAACGCTGATAAACTGACACTGACAAAAGTTAATATAGGCAATGGCGAGCCATTGCAAATTGTTTGTGGAGCACCCAATGTTGCCGCCGGGCAAAAAGTGCTGGTAGCAATTGTTGGCACCACTATTTACCCGGTCACCGGGGATCCATTGACGATAAAAGCAGCAAAGATCAGGAAAGTAGAAAGTCAGGGAATGATTTGTGCCGAAGATGAAATTGGTTTGGGAACATCCCATGCAGGTATTATGGTTTTGCCCGGTGAAGTAATAGTTGGAACGGCGGCCACTGATTATTTTCAACCTTATGAAGATATTATTTACCAGATAGGTCTCACTCCCAATCGCATGGAGGCCATGAGTCATTGGGGAGTAGCCAGGGATGTTTGTGCTTATCTGAGTCACCACGATAAAAAAGACATCAGGCCAAAACCGGTTAATAACAATCGTTTTAAAGTTGATAATAATTCACTTACTATCGAAGTGAAAGTTGAAAATGAAAAAGCCTGTCCCCGCTATTCAGGTATCAGTATGGCCAATGTTACCATAAAAGAATCCCCAAAATGGCTGCAGCAAAAATTAAAAGCAATCCGACTCCGGCCCATCAATAATATTGTTGATATCACCAACTTCATCCAGCATGAAACAGGTCAGCCGCTGCATGCTTTTGATGCCGATGCTATAAGTGGAAGAAAAATAATAGTAAAGAACCTGCCGGAAGGAACACCGTTCATTACCCTTGATGAAAAAGAAAGAAAACTGGGTGCAGAAGATCTTATGATTTGTGATATGAAGGAAGGCATTTGTATTGCCGGGGTATTTGGTGGCCTGCATAGCGGCGTTTCTGCAGCAACAAAAAATATTTTTTTGGAAAGCGCTTTTTTTGATGCAGTAACAACCCGCAAAACCTCCTTCCGCCATGGATTAAGAACAGATGCAGCATCAAGGTTTGAAAAAGGAACCGATATTTCTGCCACGGTGACTGTATTGAAAAGAGCAGCCAGCCTTATTAAAGAAATTTGTGGTGGAGAAATTGCTTCTGAGATCGTGGATATATATCCAAATCCAAAAGAGAAAACAGAAGTATCCATAAAATATCATTTCATAAAAAAGCTTAGTGGCAAAAACTATCATCCTGATGCGGTAAAAAATATTCTCAATAGTCTT
The DNA here is from genome assembly GCA_041486045.1 of Chitinophagaceae bacterium. Lineage (GTDB taxonomy): Bacteria > Bacteroidota > Bacteroidia > Chitinophagales > Chitinophagaceae > JJ008. The sequence continues at coordinate 8,225 of JBGPKR010000044.1, forward strand.
GGCTTTGAAACACTGAAAGAAGGGATTGATGAACTGAGAGTGGCGGTTCCTTATCATAAACCAGACATCAGTTTACCCGCCGACCTGGTAGAAGAGGTTGTAAGAATTGACGGATTGGATAATATAGATATTCCTGAAGTTATCACGATCACTCCTGCCATAGAAGAGAATTATGCCAAAGAAGTTTTCAGGGAGAAAGTGGCTGATTACCTGGTTGGGCAGGGCTTCCATGAAATGATGACCAACTCTATTACCAATGCTGCTTATTTTTCCGGTGAAGAACAGGAGCAGATGGTAAAAATGATGAATAGCCTGAGCACTGAATTGAACATTCTCCGCAACTCTTTGTTTGAAACAGCTCTTGAGGTGGTTGCCCAAAACCTGAATCACAAAAACAATTCGCTTCGCCTGTTTGAATTTGGCAAAGCCTACAACACATCCGGGCCAGGCAGGTACAACGAGGCTGAAAAACTATGTGTAGTTATCACCGGGAACAAAAATGAGGACAGTTGGAAACAGAAAAGTTCTTTGGCGGATTTCTTCTGGCTGAAAGGCGTTGTTGATTCTATTTTAAAGTTACTTGGCATTACTCCCGATTCTGCTGAAGTAGTGGAAGTACCCAAACTCAGCAATCATATTGTTTATAAATTCAATAACCAGGTGATCGCCGGGGCAGGTGAAGTCAGGAAGAATATACTGGACAAATTCGGCATTAAACAACCCGTCTTCTTTGCGGGCCTGAACTGGGCTGCGCTGGCTGAATTGGCTTCCGTTCCAACTGTAACAATAAAAGAACTGCCAAAATATCCATCCGTGCAAAGGGACCTTGCCATGATCGTATCCAAAGAATTGACCTGGGAAAAAGTGGAACGATCCGTGCAAAAGGTTAAGCCCGGCAAATTGCAGAATATTAAACTCTTTGATATATTCGAAAGTGAAAAACTGGGTGCCGGTAAAAAATCAATAGCTGTTAACTTTACTTTTTTAGATGAAGAGAAAACGCTGACTGATATTGAAATTGATGGCTGGATGAATACGATCATGTATACCCTGGAAAATGATTTACAGGCTGAAATCAGAAAATGAATACAACGGAACAACATCTTAAACGGATACAGGAAAAATTGCAGCAATTGCTGAAGGAGCATGCTGTGCTGGTGAAAGAAAACCATAAGCTCCGGGAAGATTTGGAATCAGCCCGGCAAAAAAATCTGGTTCAGCAAAAAAGTGCAGACGAACTGAAACAACAGGTGAGTATATTAAAAGTAAGTGCCGGGGAAATGAATGAAACAGATAAAAAAGAGTTTGAAAAAAGAATCAATGGATACCTGAAAGAGATTGACCGTTGTATTGCTTTGTTGGGAGAGTAAGTGTTTCTGGTTTAAAGTTTAATGTCTAAAGTTGTTTTAAAAACAAGCCGCTTAATTAATTAAGAAAATTTCGAATTGAAGAACCTTAAACGTTAGACTTTCAACATTAAACTCTTTTCACCAGGTTCATTTTCATTTCATCATCACCCTGCGAAAGTTCAAGGGTATAGCGTCCGTAAGGAAGATCACTTAATCCTTCCCATGTAAGTTCTTCCCGGTCAGTTAATATATTTTTTTCCATGGTCCGGCAAACGCTTCCTTTATCATCTTTCAAAACACCACGAAGGCATTTGCCTTTGGGGGCATTGAGTTGAAGTTGCAATGCATCAATAAATACCGATGACTTAACTTTGGCAAACATGGCAAACGTTTAAATCGTTTCCTTAGGTGTCCTTAACCCGGCGGTTTTACAGTGGATAGCGACTTGGGGTTGGTAAAGGACATCTAATATAATAAATTGATATTGAAAATTCCAAGAATATGAATGAATTAATTGCTATCTCTGCCTTTATCGGTGACCGGAGCTACCGGATCAAGATCAACCCGTCGGATGAAGAAGTACTGAGAAAAACACTAAAAACCATCAACGACAAGATTGTTGAATTCAAAACCCAATTTGCCGGCAAAGACATGCAGGACTATATTGCCATGGTACTGATATGGTATGCTACAGAACAACATGCCGGTACCACAGCCAGTGTGGAAAAAGAGAACCTGGCTGGCCAGCTAAATGCCATTGAGAGATTATTGGATAATCAGTTGAATGAGATAAAAAAGCCTGCTGTCCAATAAAAGAATTAAAACTCTAAAGACCTTAGTGGGCCTCAAAAACCCTTAAATCCTCCTTTCCGGCTGCCCGGACATCAATTTCCCCGATAACAACCGTGATTAGCCCCCGTTTTGTATCTTCGCTGATTACATATACTTCGCAATATGAAGTTTATATTAAAAAATAGCATTGTGCAACACTTAAACAAAAACATTCATGGATCCGAATATATTATCTATCATAATAGGCGCTGCTGCCCTTATTATAGGCCTTGTAGCGGGTAAACTGATATTTGCAAAAAACACCCGTAAAAAAATAGAAGAAGCCGAGCTTCAATCTCAAACCATACTAAAAGAAGCTGAACTGAGAGCCGAAACCATCCGGAAAGAAAAAGAGCTGGAGGCGAAGGAAAAGTTTGTGCAGATGAGATCGGCGCATGAAAAAGAGGTAAATGAACGCAGCAGGAAGATAAACGATACGGAGAGCCGCATCCGGCAAAAAGAGCAATCCATCAACCAGAAAGAAGGCAATCTTGACAAACAAATAAAGGATAATGAAATCATCAAAGACAACCTGAATCGCCAGATTGAATTGGTAAACATCAAAAGGACAGAATTAGAAAAACACCAGGAAGAACATATCCGCCGGCTGGAGAAAATTGCAGGCCTTTCGGCTGAAGAAGCCAAGGCTCAGTTAGTGGATAGCCTGAAACAGGAGGCCCAGACCCAGGCCATCGGCATCCAACAGGAAATAATTGATGATGCCAAACAAAAAGCTAATAAAGAAGCCAGGAAAATTATCATTCAAACCATACAGCGTACGGCTGCAGAACAGGCCATTGAAAACTCTATCACGGTTTTCAACCTGGAAAGCGATGAAATAAAAGGACAGATCATTGGCCGTGAAGGACGCAATATCCGGGCAATTGAAGCGGCCACCGGTGTTGACCTGATTGTGGATGATACTCCGGAAGCTATTCTTTTGTCGAGTTTCGATCCTCTTCGCCGTGAAATTGCCCGTTTGAGTTTACAAAGATTAGTTGCTGATGGTCGTATTCACCCGGCTAGAATTGAAGAAGTGGTGGAAAAAACAAAAAAACAGATCGAAGAGCAGGTTATGGAGATAGGAGAAAGAACCGTAATTGAACTCGGTATTCATGGACTGCATAAAGAACTGGTGAGGATGGTCGGCAGGATGAGATTCCGTTCTTCTTATGGTCAAAACCTGTTGATGCATAGCCGGGAAACGGCAAATCTTTGTGCTACTATGGCTGCTGAATTAGGAATGAATCCAAAATTGGCTAAACGGGCCGGTCTGCTCCATGATATTGGCAAAGTGCCTGACGAAGAAAGTGAACTGAGCCATGCCCTGCTTGGGGCCAAGTTGGCGGAAAAATATGGTGAAATTCCTGCTATTGTTAATGCGATCGGTGCACACCATGATGAAATGGAAATGCAGTATGTTATTTCCCCTATTGTACAGGCATGCGATGCCATCAGCGGTGCCAGGCCGGGTGCCCGCCGGGAAATTATGCAGCAATACCTGCAACGCATTAAAGACCTGGAGAACCTGGCCATGGCTTACAATGGTGTAGAAAAAGCCTACGCTATCCAGGCCGGCCGGGAGTTGAGGGTGATTGTTGAAGCAGATAAAGTAACAGACCAGGAGTCGGAAAAACTATCATTTGAAATAGCCCAGAAAATTCAGACCGAAATGACCTTCCCCGGGCAGATAAAAGTAACGGTGATCCGGGAAAAGAGGGCGGTGAATGTGGCTAGGTAAATGGTTAATTAGTTAATTGGGTATTGGGAATTAGGGATTTGCCTTCGAGTAGAAAATTTTCTGTGTTCAGACCTAATTAACCAATTAACTAATTCCTGATTAGCCCAAAAACCTATACCTTTGCCCTCCGTAAAAATCAGCATTATGAACGCCATAGCATACGTACATGAGCAATTGACAGGTAAAAAAGAATTCCCGGCTTTTAAGCCCGGAGACAATATTACTGTGAATTACAAAATCATTGAAGGTAATAAAGAGAGAATCCAGTCTTTTAAAGGTGATGTGCTTAAAAAGCAGGGGACCGGTCATACTGCCAGTTTTACGGTTCGTAAGATCTCCGATGGCATAGGTGTAGAAAGAATTTTCCCTTTTTATTCTCCCAATATTGATTCTATTGAGTTGAATAAAACTGGTCATGTCCGCCGTGCCAAGTTGTTTTACCAGCGCAAGCGAAGTGGCAAAAGTGCCCGTATCCGTGAAAAACGGATGGCTACTGAAGCAGCAGAGTAAAAAGCCTCCCCCGAACTACGTTCCTAACCTTCGTTTCTCCCTGTTGCCTCCAAAGAAAGGGCTTTGCATCAGCATAAATCTGATATTATTCTTATCAATTTTCTGGTTACTTACTATCTTTACTCTCTAATTTTTTGATTATGATACAACCTGTTTTACTGGGAATGCTTGGCACGAATGAAATCATTATCATCCTCGTTATTGTATTGCTTTTGTTTGGCGGCAAAAAAATTCCCGAATTGATGCGTGGCTTAGGCAAGGGTGTCAGGGAGTTTAATGATGCAAAATCAAATGTCAAGAAAGAGATCGAGGATAGTGCCAGTGATATCAAGAATTCGCCCAACCCCTGAATAGTATTTTCTCCTTTTTTTCTAATACTCAAAAAAGTCCCGGCTTTTGTTTGACTTCTCTTCCATTGAGCAATATCATGCCCAATTACAGGAAGGAAACATAACCTGTTTGCAGGCAGTTGAATATTACCTGCAACGCATTTCTGCGACCAAACACCTCAATGCTTTTATTGAAATATATGCTGACGAAGCATTACAAAAAGCTAAAGAGCTGGATAAAAAAAGAAAGGCAGGTAACACCGTTGGAAAGTTACACGGAGTTGTTGTGGCATTGAAAGATGTCATTTGCTACAAGGGCCACAAAGTTTCTGCCTCCTCAAATATTTTAAAAAACTTTATGGCTGTTTATTCTGCTACAGCTGTAGAAAAATTACTGGCAGAAGATGCTATAATCATCGGTAGCTGCAACTGTGATGAATTTGCGATGGGCTCCAGCAATGAAAACTCGGCTTATGGAAATGTGCTGAATGCCATGGACGAAACAAGAGTTCCCGGAGGTTCATCAGGTGGTTCTGCTGTAGCAGTTCAGGCAGGGCTTTGTATGGTTTCATTAGGAAGCGATACAGGAGGTTCAGTCCGGCAGCCCGCTGATTTTTGCGGAATAATCGGGTTGAAACCCACTTACGGAAGAATTTCCCGTTATGGTTTGATTGCCTTTGCTTCATCATTTGACCAGATTGGGATATTCGGAAAAAATATTTCAGATGTGGCGGGGATGCTTGAAGTGATGGCCGGGTCTGATGAATTTGACAGCACAGTTTCACAACAAACAGTTCCTTCTTATTCCGCCAATCTTAGAACAGATAAAAAATTCCGCTTTGCTTATTTTGATGATGCGTTGAATCATCCGGGTCTTGATCCTGAGATTGCCTCATCCATAAAAAAGCTGATAGGGCAATTAATAAATGACGGGCATACAGTAAGACCTGCCGGGTTTGATTTGCTTGATTATCTTGTTCCTGCTTATTATATTTTAACAACGGCTGAGGCCTCTTCCAACCTTTCCAGGTATGATGGTATAAGGTTCGGTAACCGGGTTAAGGGTTCCGATCTTGAATTAACAAAATTTTACAAACAAACTAGATCAGCTGGTTTTGGTAAAGAAGTGAAAAGAAGAATCATGCTGGGCACATTTGTATTAAGCACCGGCTACTATGATGCCTACTTCACCCGTGCACAAAAAGTGAGAAAATTACTAAGTGATAAAATACAACTGATCTTCAGGGACTTTGACTTTATATTACTCCCAACCTCCCCTTTCACTGCATTCAAAGCCGGTGAAAAAATGAATGATCCCATTGCCATGTACCTCGCTGATATTTATACAGTAATGGCCAACCTGGCTGGAATTCCGGCCATTTCATTACCTCTCTTTACACATAGCAATGGCTTGCCCTTTGGCCTGCAGGTGATGGCAAACCGGTATGATGAATTATCTTTGCTGCAGGTTTCAAACCTGCTTTTAGGAAAATAATACATGTAAAACGTTAATAGTCACTTAGTTTGAGGAAAATAAAGCAAATAGCGATTATGGGAATTCTGGGTTTTTCGCTTGTGCAGGCGACAAAAGCCACTGGAATTCAGCAGAGTTTTAAAACCCGGACTATTATTTCCGATACCAGTATTTCCGATACCAGTATCAACAAAGATTCAGCGGGTCTGAATTCCCTTCCGCTAAACGACCCTAAGCAGGGTTTTACCAACCTTTTTACTACTGCCGTCACGGGTGACGATGTAAATGGCGCCAGGTTAAATCCAATGGCCATCAGTTTTGTGAAGGATTATATAGGCAGGAACAGGAAAGGTTTTTTAGCTATGAAAGAATGGGCCAGGCCTTATCTTGAAATGATGGATGCCGTTCTTGCCCAGCATGGACTTCCCAAAGAGCTGAAATATCTTGCTGTTATTGAATCGGGCTTAAAATACAATGCCAAATCATGGAGCGGCGCTGTGGGCCCCTGGGCATTTATGCCAGCCGCCGCAAAACAATATGGACTGAAAGTTTCGAGGCACGTTGATGAAAGGCTGGACTACTATAAAAGCACACACGCCGCTGCCAGGCTGCTGACTGATCTATATGTCAGGTATGGGGACTGGTTATTGGTCATTGCTGCATACAATGGAGGACCCGGCAATGTAGATAAGGCGATCCGCAAAAGCGGGGGAAGCAAGGATTTTTGGGCATTACAATATTCTCTGCCGAATGAATCCATGAACCATGTCAAGAAATTTATCGCGACACATTACATTATGGAAGGAGAAGGCGGCATTACAACAGTTACCAAAGACGAAATGAAAGACATACTGATAACAGGTAATGTAAATCTTAGCAAGGATGAAATAAAAGATTCGAGAGTCCAATCTGTTACCGGCCGTTATAATTCTATGGTCATTACCAAATATATCGCCCTGGATATAATAACCTTTAACCGCTACAATCCCGGGTTTGACAACCTGGTGGCCACCAATGGCAGCTATGACCTGCGTCTGCCCAATGAGAAGATGGATATTTTCCTCGCAAAGAAATTCGAGATACTGAATGAATCAATGCAGTTGCTGCTGAAGCCGTCAAATAATGCCACACAATAGTTACTCATTAATCTTCCAGTACTCTCTTCATCGCTTCAGCTTTTAATAAACATTCCTCCCACTCATTTTCCGGGTCGCTGTAAAAAGTAATGCCCGAACCGGCCTGGAATGAAAGGTATTTTGTTTCTGCATTATACAGGATGCTCCGGATAACTACGTTAAAATCAAAATCCCCATCAGGTGAAATATAACCTACCGCCCCGGAAAAGATCCCTCGCTTTGTTCTTTCATACTGTTCTATCAACTCCATCACTCTTTTCTTAGGCGCCCCGGTCATGGAGCCCATCGGGAAAGTTGCGTTGATAATGTCCCGGAAAGAAATATTGTCTTTCAACTCCCCGCTAACGGTTGAAATCATCTGGTGTACCTGGGGAAAAGAATAAATTCCGTATAATTCATCCACCTTTACGGTTCCATCTTTACAAACTTTCGCCAGGTCATTTCTCACCAGGTCCACCACCATTACATTTTCCGAACGGTCTTTGGCGCTATGAAACAGTTCAACTTTGCTCCACTTATCTTTATTATCATCGCCCTTTACCCGTTTTGATGTTCCTTTTATGGGCTGCGATAATATTTTACTCCCCTGTTTTTTTACAAATCGTTCCGGGCTGGCACAAATAAGCCAACGGCCATCCCCGTCCGTACCGGCACGGGCGGGCATTTTATACAAAGCCGAAAATGGGTTGGGAGAAACAGCACTAAGTCTTTTATAAACGGATACAGGATTAATCACTGCATTTTCGGCATAAAATTCCTGGCAAAAATTTATTTCATAGCAATCGCCCCGTAGAATATGCTGCTTTAATCTTTCAACGATCTGTATATATTCCTTTTTTGAAACCCGGTTTTGTATGCTCACCCCTTTCATTTCCGGGGAACCCGGCAAAGTAACAGCGTTGATTTCTCTGAATATTTTTTCTGGGTCTGCGGCATCTATGTTTATTTCTTTTTCATTGAACCGGATGACGATTTCCGGTTCGAAAAAGAATAACCCGGGAAATTGAATCCTGTCAGGATGTGAGGAAGAAAGTTTTTCCATCTCATTCTTCAGGTCGTAACCAAGATGGCCGAAAAGCCAGCCCCCGGTCTGACCGCCCCGATCTGACCGGGGTGTATCAGCAATGAACCCCTGCAACTGTTCCAATGCATTTCCGGCGTCTGCTTTCACATACCGCTTTACCCCTGCTGCCAGCAGGCATTCCAAAGCATGAGGTTCAATCTGGTATTGATGGTTGTCTAAAAAACAAAAAGTGTTAAACCGTTGTGTCCAGTTCAACACTTTTTGCTTTACCTCTTTAAAGTCTTTAATATTAAAAGTGCAGTTAGTTAAGGTTGTTTTAATCAATTTATTTTCTTCCCCGTTTCAGGGGATCGGGGTTTAATAATCATCCTCTTCGTCATCATCATAATCCTTATCGCTAAAAAGATCTTTAAATTCATCATCCTCAAAAGTAAAATCATCATCCCCGGCTTTCTTGCCGCCGGTATCAGCTTTTTTCACTCTTGATTTTGGAACATCAAACTCTTCGAAGTCGGGATCCCACTCTTCTTCTTCTTCAGGTTTTTCCCACTCATCAGGCCCATCATCCACGCCATCATCGTCGTCATCATCGTCCTTCTTTGTTTTGGATGTTGCTACAGCCTTACCGGTCTTCTTTGAAACGGGAGTAGTTTCTATATCATCATCCGCGTCGTCATCTTCTTCCATTTGTTTGGCCGGTTTGGAAGAAGCTTTTTTTGCTGAATCTTTAGCAGATGCTGAACCAGTTTTCCCGGGGGATTTTTTTTCCTTATCAGGTTTTGCCGCCATAATCTAAAAGGATTGAAGATGTAAAATTTCAGCGAAGTTTTTAATCCTCCAAATTTTTAAAACGTTTTTTTTGATTAAATAATATCCCTTACCAGGCCACTTCAATGATTTGCTCCCTTTCCGGCCCATTTGATATGTAATGTATTTTTACGCCAAGGTATTCATTAATGTAATTAACGTAGGTTTTCATGCTATCAGGCAAGCCGGCATACGAATTCGCTGCACTGCTGGATATATTCCAGCCGGCAAATTTTTTATAAAGCGGTTCAGGAGGCTGCCTGTCCATCTGGAAGGGTATTTCCCTGCTTTCCTTTCCATTTAACTTATACGCTGTGCATACCTCCAATTCTTTAAACGCATCCAGTACATCCGCCTTGGTCATTACTATTTTGGTTACCCCGTTGATCATGCAGGCAAACTGAAGTGCCACCAGGTCAATCCAGCCGCATCGTCTTGGCCTGCCTGTGGTAGCGCCGAATTCATTGCCGGTTTTTCTCAATGCTTCCCCGGTTTCATTATCCTGTTCCGTAGGAAACGGGCCGCTTCCCACTCTTGTGCAGTAAGCTTTGGTAACTCCAATCACATCCCTGATCTTCTGCGGAGCTACTCCCAGGCCGCTGCAAACCCCGGCTGAAATCGTACTGGAAGAAGTGACATAGGGAAAAGTGCCAAAATCAATATCCAGCATGCTACCCTGCGCCCCTTCAGCCAGTACTTTTTTACCCGCTTTTAACTGGTCGTTGATAAAATATTCGCCATTTACAATATTCATTTTTTTTAAAAATTCAAGCGCTTCAAAAAATTCCTCCTCCCATGCCGTAATATCTTCATGGAAATTATAATTGTCAAGTAAGCGCTGGTGCTTCATCCTGAGATTGATATATGCTGTCGTAAAATTTTTATCCAACAGGTCTCCTACACGCAAACCATTCCGGCCGGTCTTGTCCATATAGGTGGGTCCAATACCTTTAAGTGTTGAACCTATCTTCTGATTTCCTTTGGATAATTCTGCCGCTTTATCCAATGCCCTGTGTGTTGGAAGAATAAGATGGGTTCGTTCTGCGATAAAAAGATTTTTCTTCAGATCAACGCCAAAAGAAGCCACCAGGTCACATTCCTTTTTCAAAATTACCGGATCAAGCACTACACCATTGCCGATGAGGTTAATTGCCCCGGCATGAAAAATACCCGATGGTATCTGGTGCAGCACAACTTTTTTCCCATCTACATACAAAGTATGCCCGGCATTTGGCCCTCCCTGGAACCGGGCTATCAGGTCATAGTCTTTGGCAAAAAAGTCAACGATTTTTCCTTTCCCTTCGTCGCCCCACTGAAGGCCGAGTATTACATCTACCATAAATTATTATATCAATTGCTTTTTGTAAAAGCTGCTGGATTAGCAAGGGGACCTGCCGTAGTCCCGTTTGAAACGGGACTACGGCAGGCAGGCAAAAATACGGGTTCATAAAAAGGCTGCCGAATTTAATCGGTTATATCATTTATCATTTATACACTAAATCAGCAGCAGTTATCAACGTATCAGCAATACCGTTCCTTTTTTGGTAATTACGCGGTTATCCCTGGTTACAGCTTCTATCATCCATACATATACCCCGGCTGGTTGTTCTTTACCTGCAATTGTACCATCCCAGCCTTCGTTTTGCCTGTTTGTAGAAAAATAATTTGCCCCCAGCGGTTAAAGACCCTGAAATAGTTATAGCTTTTAATTCCTATGGAGATAGGAGTAAATTTATCATTGTTTCAGTCACAAAATCAACATACAAGTTACACAAAATACCGGCCAAACTGAACCGAGGGCCATTGCAAAATAAGCCAGCCCCGAAGTTTACTTGGCAGGGATGGCTTATTTACTATAACTATTTTTATTCCTACCTGATCAGGGTGACCGTTCCCTGGCGTGTTAATAATTTGCCGTTCTTATCTACTCCCTGCGCCATGAACACATAGACACCTGTCGGTTGTTCTACACCTTGGAATTTACCGTCCCATCCTTTGTAAAGTGTAGTAGAAGAAAATAACAACTGGCCCCAGCGGTTAAACACTTTGAAATAATTGATCGATTTAATGCCAACCGGGAACGGGTAAAATATTTCATTCAGCCCGTCTCCATTAGGAGAGAATGCAGAGGGTACATAGAGCTCAGGGCCTTTATACACTTTCAAATTGACATACCCTTCGCCTTTGCAACCTGCAGCAGTGGAGGCTATCACCTGGTACAATATATCCGACCCGACAGGTCCAACGGTCAGCACCGGGTTGGGAATATTCGGATTGCTTAAACCTGTTGCCGGCGACCATGAATAAAAAGTAGCAGCTGAAGTGGCATTCAACTGGAACTGGTCACCGGGATAACCGATCGTATCATATGGGAAGGTCTTCACTTTTATCGGTGGCGTTACATCTACTATTACCTGGTCCGTGGTTAATGATTTACATCCAATGGCGTCTATTACTTCAGACAAAGTATATGTAATTGTTTTTACAGGAGTGGAAACGGGATTTGAAATGCTGGTACTGCTGAGATTGGTGGACGGTGTCCATGTATATTGCACAGCACCTGAACCCTGCAATTGATAGGTCTGCCCATAACAAATAAATCCATCGGGACCTGCATCGGGGATTGGCGCCGCATTCACATTCACAATCACAATATCGCTGGCGCTGCAACGACCCAGTGTAGCCGTTACTGTATATTGGGTTGTCACCACTGGGTTGGCAACCGGGTTTGAAATGGTTGTATTACTTAAACCCGTTGCCGGCGTCCATGAAAAGACAGTAGCATTGGATACCAGTTGTAATTGTGTTGAATTCCCTTCACAAATAGTTGGATCGGTTTGCGGTGTAAATGTGAGATTATTGGTAAGACCAACAACTGTATTAAACGAAGTGCTGCAACCCAGGTTATCTTCAACAGTAATGTTATAAGTACCCGGCGCTACATTAAATGTATTCAATGCCTGGAATGGGCCGCCATCAATGGAATATTGAAAACCGCCATTGCCACCATTCGCTGTTATTGTTATCAAGCCATCATTTCCTCCATCGCAACTTGCATTGTTATTTACTGATCCTGCTGTCAATACTGCTGGCTCAGTAACTGTTGCTTGCTGGGGTATAGTGCAATTATTGGCATCACGGATAATAATAGTATAGACTCCCGCACCTTTTGTAAATACATTGTTGCTTTGCCAATTTATGCCGCCATCTATAGAATATTCGTAAGGAGCAACTCCTCCGTTTGCTATAACAGTTATTGTACCATTATTTTGACCATTACAAATAGCTGCAGTGGTTGTTGCTGATGAATTCATAGCCGCAGGCTCGTTTATTATTTCCTGGTGTGAACCCTGGCATCCATTACTTTCACGATAGCTAACAGTATATGTTCCGGCTATCAAGCCAGGAAAAATGTTACTGATTTGCCAGGGGCCACTATTCAGGGAATATTCAAACGGTGCTGTTCCAATTCCAGGTTGTACTACTGTGATTGTTCCTGTTGCACCGCCATTGCATAATACGTCAGTTACCGTTGCAGTAGTTGTCAAAACAGGGCCTGCAACAACCGTTACAGAAATAGGTGATGATAGAAAACAACTACCGGCATCATTTACCATAACAGTATAAGTCCCGGGAGCCAAACCGGTAAACAAAGCTGTATTGCCTGTTTGGGTTATTGCTCCGGGATTTAATAAAAATGTATAAGGAGCTGTCCCCCCATTAGGAGTAACAAGGATCTGACCATTATTAGCGCCGGAACATGAAGTGGCAGTTGGTACGGCATTGGCAGTTATTACTGTATTTTGAATAACTGTTATATTGTTGATAGTGCTGGTACATCCGGCTGAAGCATCTGTTACAACAATCGTATGCGGACCAGCAGCCACATTGAAAAATGTATGCGGACTTGGACCAACAAACGTAGTTACGCCATCCAACACAAAAGTGTAAGGGGGTGTGCCTGTTCCGGGGGGAACGGTGACTGTGATAGTACCATCTGGCGGGCCACAACTTGCATTGGTAGTTGTTGCCGTTGCGTTAAGATTACTGTTCCTGTTTACAAAAACAGTATCGTAACTGATAAGTTGAATGGCCGGATTTTCACAGGCAGAAAAAGTTGTTTTGACAACATAAGTATTATTACCAGCCGGGGTGCACACATTCGGAAAACTAAGATCAAGTAACCCGGGAGTTGTAGTTATTGTATCTGCAGTTGCAACTAATGTAGCTCCTAAAGTGTATAACTCGGATACAACATACCTTGAAGCTCCGGAAGAAGGGATGAAACTATATCCTGTGAAATCTTCACTCCATACTGTATTGTTTTTACCAGGAGCTGCCAACGCTTTGTTTTGAAACCAGTTTTGAATACCCATTATAGCTGTTCCACTGTTTGTAGTTGAAAAACAGGCTTTGTGCTGAATAAAAATTTCAATGATTCCTGTCGATTCATGCATAACCATTTGGAATGTATTGGGAGTAATTTGACCGCAGGTATTTCCATATACGCCAATATGATAATAACTTACTATAAACTTTCTGCAAGGCGCTGTACCTATAACTTCCCACTGGATTTTTCTATCTGCGGGACTTGGGCCTACGCTGGGATCCAGATCAGAAAAAGCTCCCATTATAGAGGCTCTTGGATAATAGGTTGTGGTTTGAATACAAGGTGATCCTCCGGCATAAGGAATAGGCTGTGAGAGTATGTATGCATTTGCACAACTGGCATTGACGGGGTCAAATGTCATTAATCCATTAGAACCTACGACAGCACTTGTATAAAGGGCATCATAAAAACAAAAAGTAAAAGGCAGGCTTATAAGATTACTATATTGATCATCGAAATATAGCGGAAGATATTCGCTTCCAGTTGGTGTATTATAGGGATAAGGATTATAAGGAACTGAGACCTGTGTATAATCCGAGGTAGATTTTAGATGCGGTATCTGGAAATTCAGATTTGTACAAACCTGGTTACATGCAAGATTAATAGTTGCCCCATTTATATTGGTGGGTATGCAGTTTTGTCCTATTGAAGTACC
>JBGPKR010000045.1:0-22332 GCA_041486045.1 Chitinophagaceae bacterium
AATAACCAACATAAAGTGGATGAAATCCGTTCGCTGTTGCCCGGTGAATTTGAAATAATAACACTAAAAGAAGCAGGAATTGATATTGACATTCCTGAACCGTATGACACACTGGAAAAAAATGCTTCAGGAAAATCGAGGACTATTTATGAAATAACGGGCTTCAATTGTTTTAGTGAAGACACCGGTCTGGAAGTAAAAGCCCTGGATGGAGAGCCCGGTGTAAAAAGTGCCCGCTATGCAGGTGATGGACGTTCGTTTGATGCTAACATTGATAGGCTTTTGATTAATTTGGCGAGCAAACAGGACCGCAGCGCCCGGTTCAGGGCTGTTATTTCGTTGTTAATAGAAGGCAGGGAAACTCTTTTTGAGGGCATTTGTGAAGGCAGGATAATTGAAGAAAAAAGGGGTGAACAGGGCTTTGGTTACGACCCGGTGTTTATTCCGGCCGGTTCCACCAAAACCTTTGGCCAAATGAGCATGGAAGAAAAGACCCGCTACAGCCACCGGGCAAGGGCCACTGAAAAACTGGTAGCATTTTTGAATAACTTATCAACAAGCCCCTGATTTTGACACCCGAACGCAACCATACTATTTCCGAAAACGACTTACTTACAGGATGCCTGGAAGGCAACCGGCTCATGCAGGAAGAATTGTACCGCCGTTTTTCTCCGAGAATGTATGCGGTATGCCTGCGATATGCCGGGAATGCCGAAGAGGCTGAGGATATTTTACAGGAAGGTTTTATCAAGGTCTTTAAAAAGCTGGGCAGTTTCCGCAGCGAAGGTTCATTTGAAGGTTGGGTGCGAAGAATTTTTGTAAACACCGCCATTGAACATTTTCGCCGCAAACGCTACCTGATGCCGGTAACAGAAAAAGAAGAGAATACCATTGAAGGCAAATATCTTTCTGTACTGGATGACCTGGCAGCAAGAGATATCATGGCGTTGGTTCAGGATTTATCACCCGGCTACAGGACTGTGTTCAATTTGTATGTGGTGGAAGGTTATACCCACAAAGAAATTGCAGATATGATGGGCATCAGCGAAGGAACCAGCAAATCGCAACTCTCAAGAGCCAAAGTGATACTGCAGGATATGGTAAAAAAATTCATAGATCAGCAAAGAGGAGCCAGAACAAAATCATGAGCAGCACGGTACAAAATAAAATATTGAATTACGAGGTTTCTCCACCTGCCGGCATATGGAAAAAGATCGAAGAGGCACTGGATGAATCAGAACTGGCACATGAATTTCCATCTAAACTTTACGGAGCAGAAGTGATACCCCCGGTTTCTGCCTGGAATAAAATAGCAAACTCACTTGCCGCGGAGCATGAAGAAGCAATACCTGAACACAGGAGAATTTCTCCATTAATTAAGTACGCTGCTGCAGCAGTTGTAATTGGCTTATTGGCATGGGGCGGCATCCGGTTACTTAATAACAGACCGGGGAATAAAGAAGTGGTTAAACAAGAAGTGATAAAGCCTGAAAAAGATAGCAACGGGCCACTTATTAATCAGGATAACAATACACCGGATGAAAATATTGCTTCAGCAGGTAATAACATTTCATTGGAAGAAGCCCGGAATGATGCGGCACTGGAAGCCAGTAAAAAAACTTTTGCCAAACTGGATTTGCCGGTAAAAAGCAGGATAAAAGAAATTGCAGCAGGTTATCACTTTGCCTCATCCTTTGGAACCGAAAACATTCCGGAGATATTACCTGAAGATGAAATAAACCCTGGCAACCTTTCCAGCCGCTATATCACATTGATGACGCCGGAAGGAAATATTATCCGCATGTCAAAAAAACTAACCGATCTGGTATGCTGTGTATCCGGCGAGGATGAGAATGATGAATGTAAGGACCAGATAAAAAAATGGCGTGAAAAGATCATCTGTTCGCCAACCTGTCATTCCGCCGGCAGCTTTATGGATATAATTGGTCTTGTTAATGCCCTGCAGGATAATTGAGCACCGGCCTTACTTGTTTTCCTAACTTTACTTTGTACTGAGTAGCTTCCACCATCGCTATGACTATTGTAAATATATAAGTGAAGCAGCATTGTAAACATCAATAGAATGGCAAGAATAAAAATTGAATTGCCAGGATCTTTTTCATTCAGCTGCCAGATCCCTGTCAGGATAACTGATATCAATTACGGCGGGCATGCCGGGAATGATACCGTCCTTTCCATTATCCATGAGGCAAGGATGCAGTTCCTGAAAAGCATGGGATATACCGAAATGGAATTTGCCGGTACAGGCATGATCATGACTGATGTGGCTATTGAATTTAAAAATGAATTGTTTTACGGTGATGTAATAACCGCTTCAGTAGTTACCGGGGAAATTTCCAGGATCGGTTTTGACATTTTATACAGACTTGAAACTCTCCGGCCCCAAAATGACAAAGGGAAAATTTTAGTAGCCACTGCAAAAACCGGAATGGTTTGTTATGACTATGAAAAGAAGAAAATCGTTTCGGTTCCCGCTGTAGCCCTGCTCAAACTAAAAAAATAAAGGTTTATAAATTGACGGGTAAAGGCGTGGTCAATTGATAAGCCCGGGTATCAACTTAACAGATCCATATTTATCTCAGAAACAACATCTCCCTGTATTTGGGCAAATACCATTCCCTGTCATCCACCAGTAATTCAAGTTTGTCCACATGGTAGCGGATATCATCGAAGAATACATCCTTTACCTGGCTCTGGTATGCAATTGCTTTTGTTCTTGTGTTATCCATTGCATTGCAGATTTTTCTCGCTTCGATCATCTTTTCCACGAGGTCGCTGGTTTTATTAATATGAAGGGATATCTGCTCCAGTATCTGTTTCTGATTACTGTAAGCATCTTCTTTCAAACCAATTTCTTTCAGACCTTTTATATTATTGGCCAGCATGTTTTGGTAACGGATGGCGACCGGGATAATGTGGCTGGTCGCCAATTCGCCCATGATGCGGCTTTCGATCTGAACTTTTTTGATATATTTTTCCAGTTCTATTTCATGTCTTGCCTCCAGTTCACTGTGCGTATAAATATGATTACTTTCAAATAATTTTTTTGCTTTAGCAGTGATCATTGCATCCAGCGCCAAAGGAGTTGTTTTTACATTCGGCAGGCCTCTTTTCTCTGCTTCCTTTGTCCAACCCTCGCTGTATCCATCACCTTCAAACAAAACTTTTTCGCTGCCAACGATATATTGGCGGATGGTATGCATGATGGCAATTTCTTTCTTTTCCCCTTTCTCGATCAGTCCATCCACATCCTTTTTAAATTGTTTCAGCGTTTCGGCCATAATTGCATTCAACACGGTCATCGGGTTGGCACAATTTGCAGATGATCCCACCGCCCTGAATTCGAATTTATTCCCGGTAAAAGCAAATGGAGAAGTGCGGTTGCGGTCCGTATTGTCCATCAGTAATTCAGGAATGCTTTTATGAATATCGATCTTCAGCATGCTTTCATCGGTCTCATCCATTTTGTCGGATACCCTTTCTTTCACATCATTCAGCACCTTGCTCAGGTATTGGCCGATAAATACAGAGATAATGGCAGGCGGAGCTTCATTGGCGCCGAGGCGATGATCGTTCGGTGCAGAAGCAATGGAAGCTCTCAGCACATCAGCATAATCATGCACTGCTTTAATTGTGTTCACGAAGAATGTCAGGAACATCAGGTTGGTCTTCGGGGTTTTTCCGGGAGCCAATAAATTAACCCCCGTATCAGTAGCCATGCTCCAGTTGTTATGCTTTCCGCTTCCATTAATGCCGGCAAAAGGTTTTTCATGCAGCAATACCCTCAGGTTGTGCCGGCGGGCCACCCGGTCCATTACATCCATCAGCAACGTATTGTGATCAACAGCCACACTTACTTCTTCAAAAATTGGAGCACATTCAAATTGTGCAGGCGCCACTTCATTGTGCCTTGTACGAAGCGGGATACCAAGTTTGTAAGATTCCGTTTCATAATCCCGCATATAAGCATATACTCTTTCAGGAATGGAACCAAAGTAATGATCTTCCAGCTGCTGGTTCTTGGCGGAAGTATGCCCATATACAGTTCTGCCACACATCACCAGGTCGGGCCTGGCATTAAAAAGGCTTTCATCTATTACAAAATATTCCTGTTCCCATCCAAGCGTTGGACTTACCCTTGTTACATTCTTATCAAAATAATTACAAACATCCACCGCTGCTTTATTCAATGCCTCCAGTGATTTCAGGAGCGGCGCTTTATAGTCTAATGATTCCCCGGTATAAGAAACAAAGATGGTAGGTATGCATAATGTTTTCCCGTTTCCAATATCCATAATAAAAGCAGGGGATGATGGATCCCATGCAGTATAACCTCGTGCTTCAAAAGTGGCCCTCAACCCGCCGCTTGGAAAGGAAGAGGCATCAGGTTCCTGCTGTATCAGGGCATCGCCTTCAAATTGCTCGATAGCTGTACCATCCCCTTTCAGTGTAAAAAATGAATCATGCTTTTCGGCGGTGCTTCCGGTTAACGGCTGAAACCAGTGTGTAAAATGAGTAACTCCCCTGCTCTCTGCCCAGGCCCGGATACCATTGGCAATCTGGTTGGCCATCGCCCGGTCAATCTTTTGACTGCTTTTAATAGAAGCAGTCATGCTTTTATATGCTTCATCACTTAAAAATTCACGGGCAGTTTTCAGTGTAAAAACATTGCTGCCAAAAATGGCTGAAATCTTAGCTGAGCTATCAACTTTGCTTTCAGCGCTGATGGAAAGATTTTGAATCGCATTAAATCGGAGTGACATAATCAGGTATTTTTTGCAAAGCAAAGGCAAAGCATGAAATACTCAAATTTTTTTTTAATTTTTTATCCTATTTTCTATTTTTTGGGGAGAAAATGTGTTTTTTAAAAAAAGTCAGGGTAGATAAAATAAATTTTCAGACAGTTTTTGTCATATTATTTTTATATTTAATGTTAGAATTAAATAAGTTTCCCAGGCGACTCCAATCTGTCAATGCTGCCATTGGGATAACAAGAAGGGGCAGAATGATACTTCGATAACGAACAATTGCACCGAGGTTGTTTACGCTGAACCCGATCGCCAGTAAAACTGACATCGAAAAAAAAACGGTGAAATAGATAAGGTTTTTTGAATGCACCCCATTTTTGGGCCATATCAAAAAAACAGCAAACATCAATAACAAAGCCATTACTTCAATGGCGGCTGCCAGTGAAAGAATATGTTTAACATCGCTTGGATATGGACGGATGGCTGAAAGCGTAATGGCCTGTGGCGTATTTTTTAAAAAACTTATGGCATCCGGTTTCAATTGCCTGATTTGAATAGATGAACCGCCGCCTGTAAGATTTATAAATTCCTGCTGCTTGTTAACAACGGCCTGGGGAAAATCAAACTGCGGATTGATGTACCGGGCTGTAAAAAAAAGTATGATGAAAACAAGGTACACCGAACTGAAAATGGCAAGCCCCCGTTTGGGCCACCGGTTAGAGAGCAACCAGGCAATAATTGCAGGGACGATGAGTACGATAATAAAATTCCGCAAAGTCAGTAATAATAATAGACCGGTAAGCAGGCAAACTATTCTTTTAAACCCGAATTTTTTTTCCCTGGCCCCAAAATAAATGCAATATATGATCATGCTGATCCCTGTAAAGATGAGCCCTTCCTTATGAATTCCGCTTGTCCAGTATAAAAAAGATGGAACCAGGAATGTAGCCAACAACACCGCGATCTTTTTCCCGGGAAAGACATCTTTCATTACCCGGTATATGGCGATAGGCCCGAAGAGGGTCAGGAATGAATAGAAAACTACATTGATGAAATAATTGCCGAGACTGAAAATATTGAATAGAGAAAGAATTTTGATAAAAACATTCCCTTTCAGGTCGCTCCAGTAGGAGTCTGTGGTTCCAAAAAATTTTGAAACACCCCCTTCATAGGGATCTTTAAAAAGATTGGTAAAATATTCATGCGGGTTATGAAACAGTAAATTATACTCCTGTATACTACTGACATGAAAACTCCATGTATCCCACATTTGCGCCAGGCCTCCGTAATAGAGACCTATCCAGCCATAAAAGATCCCCGCCATCACTTTCAGCAAAAAGAGAATAACAAGCTGTGATTGGCTTAAACCGGAACGGGTAAAAAATTTTACTTTGGTAACAACCCAGGCAAACAATACGAGGTACACAACAAATAACAGGTATTCCAAACAGCGTGGTTTTATCCCGCAAAATAGACATAATTATCTGAAGTCTTAGGTATGAGGTATGAAGTCTGAGGTCTGGGAGAATCTTAAAATTGAGTAAACTTTCCAACCTCCGACCTCTGACATCAGACCTCCGATTTCCTTAGTTTTGCGGCATGGAAGTAACACTAAAAACGGCACAACAGTTGCGATTGACAGAGGAAGAATTTGAACTCATCCGGCAAAAACTCGGAAGGATACCCAATTTCAATGAGCTATGTGCTTTCAGCGGCATGTGGAGCGAACATTGCAGTTATAAAAATTCCATCAGATGGTTAAAGACATTGCCAAGGGAAGGTGAAAGAATGCTGGTGAAAGCCGGTGAAGAAAATGCAGGCCTGATGGATATTGGTGATGGGCTTGCTGTTGTTTTTAAAATTGAATCACATAATCATCCCTCTGCTATTGAACCGTTCCAGGGAGCCGCAACCGGTGTTGGCGGAATACACAGGGATATTTTCACTATGGGTGCAAGACCCATCGCTGCATTGAATTCATTACGCTTTGGAAACCTGGAAGAAGATAAAACACAACATCTTTTATCGGGTGTGGTGCATGGCATCGGTCATTATGGAAATTGTTTCGGTGTGCCCACCGTTGGTGGTGAAATATATTTTGATGAATGTTATCATACCAATCCATTGGTAAATGCCATGAGTGTTGGTATTGTTAAAGCAGGTGAAACAGTTTCCGCCACAGCATGGGGAAAAGGCAACCCTGTAATATTTGTAGGAAGCGCTACAGGAAAAGACGGGATCGGCGGTGCTTCCTTTGCCTCTGCTGATATTACGGATGATAGTGCACAGGATCTGCCGGCCGTACAGGTTGGTGATCCCTTCCAGGAAAAGAAATTATTAGAAGCATGTCTTGAAGTTATCCGGACAGGGGCAGTAGTTGGTATGCAGGATATGGGTGCGGCAGGCATTATCTGTTCCACTTCCGAAATGAGTGCAAAAGGCGGAGTGGGAATGAGAATCGATCTGGATAAAGTTCCTACAAGACAAAAAAATATGAAGGCCTGGGAATTGCTTTTGAGCGAAAGCCAGGAAAGAATGTTGCTCGTGGCACAAAAAGGAAGAGAGAAAGAAGTAATAAATGTTTTTGCAAAATGGGATCTGCCCTGTTCAGTGATCGGTGAAGTAACTGATGATGGCATATTGAATTTCTACATGAATGGTAAACCGGAAGCATCATTGCCTGCTCATGAATTGGTACTGGGTGGGGGTGCCCCGCAATATGAAAGGGAATACAGCGAACCAAAATATTTTACAGAAATAAAAAAATTTAACCCGGATTCAATTCATGTTCCCGGTAATTTGAAAAAAACGGCTGAAAAAATAATCCAGTTGCCTTCCATTGCTTCCAAACGCTGGATTTACAATCAATATGATAGTATGGTTGGAAACAATAATACTTCAACTAACTCCCCTACTGATGCACCCGTTATTTTGGTCAAGGGCACTACAAAAGGAATTGCCATGACAACTGATTGCAACAGCCGTTATGTTTTTGCAGATCCTTATAAAGGGACGATGATAGCTGTGAGCGAGGCAGCCAGAAATATTGTTTGCAGCGGCGGTCAGCCATTGGGGGTAACAAACTGTTTGAATTTTGGCAATCCTTATGACCCGGAAGTCTACTACCAGTTTGTTCATGCTATAAAAGGAATGGGCGAAGCCTGCAGAAAATTTGATACTCCTGTTACCGGTGGTAATGTGAGTTTCTATAATCAAAATCCCGACGGCCCGGTTTATCCTACGCCAACAATTGGTATGGTGGGCCTGCTGGAAGATATTACTGCTAAAATGACACTGGATTTTAAAGAAGAAGGTGACCTGATTTATTTATTGGGTGTTTCAACCAATGATATCAACTCTTCCCAATATCTCAGTAAAATTTGCGGCGTTGAATTTTCACCTGCTCCTTATTTTGAACTGGAGGATGAGTACAGGCTTCAGCGCATGGTTGAAAAGCTGATACAGGAGAAATTGATAAATTCTGCACACGATGTAAGTGAAGGCGGCCTGTTTGTCACCTTATGCGAAAGCGGGTTTAATAATGAGCTTGGATTCTCTGTTATTACAAATAGTACCGTGAGAAAAGATGCCTTTCTTTTTGGCGAAGGACAAAGCCGGGTGGTAGTTAGCGTTACAATGGATAAAGCGAAACAAGTTGAATCTCTGTTAAAAGATTTTCCTTTTGAGAAAATCGGTGTAGTAACATCAGGCGAATTGGTATTTGATGGAGATTTTTGGGGAACGATTGACTGGTGGAAAGAAAAGTATGATGAGGCCATTGAAAATTATTTAGCAAAAGAAGAAGCAGGGTCGGCGCTAAGTTCCATCTGACATGAATAATTTTTTTGATTTTATTACCGGTGGTTTTTTCAATTATATTGGCGCTGCCTGGCGTAAATTATTTTCCAAAGAAAAATTTAATGTTTTGGCAAAGGAAAATCTAAGTAATAATATTGGAATGCTGATCGTCACAATTCTGATCTTTGCTCTTTTTGCAGTTATAAAATTTATACTCTGATATCATAAGTTTTACAAATGAATCGCAGGTCAACAATATTACTTACCGGCGCCGCCGGCTTTATCGGTAGTTATCTGCTCGGCTACCTGAATCGTAAAGGATATGAGAATATTATTATCGTTGATGATTTCAGCAGGGAAGACAAAAAGCCCAACTATCAAACAAAAAGATTTATTGAACAAATTGAAAGAGAGAATTTATTTGACTGGCTGAAAAGTAACACAGCAAAAATTGATTTTGTCTTTCATCTTGGCGCCAGAACGGATACTACTGAATTTGATTATTCTATTCATGAAAAACTGAATGTAGAATACTCTAAAAAAATCTGGAACTATTGTACGGAGAAAAACATTCCGTTGGTTTATGCTTCCTCTGCGGCTACATATGGA
This sequence comes from Chitinophagaceae bacterium, assembly GCA_041486045.1. Lineage (GTDB taxonomy): Bacteria > Bacteroidota > Bacteroidia > Chitinophagales > Chitinophagaceae > JJ008. Next base: position 9,177 of record JBGPKR010000045.1, read on the forward strand.
GCAGGAGAATTTGGATATAAAGATGATCATGATATTGTTGAGATACTAAAGCCACTCAATCCTTATGGCATTTCTAAAAACGAATTTGACAAATGGGCCATTAAAAGGAGTCGGGAGTCAGGAGTCGGGAGTCAGGAGTCTGCTCCTTCCTTTTGGGTCGGATTAAAATTCTTCAATGTATATGGTCCCAATGAATATCACAAAGGCGGGATGGCCAGTATGATCTTTCATGGTTTCAACCAGATCCAAAAAACGGGAAAAGTAAAACTCTTTAAATCACATAAGCCCGAGTTCAAAGACGGCGAACAACTCCGTGATTTTATTTATGTGGAAGATATTGCCAATGTTTGTTATTGGATGATGGTTGAATCTTCATCACTCACTACTCACTACTCACCACTCATTAATGGGATCTACAATCTCGGCACCGGCAAGGCCAGAACATTTAAAGATCTTATCAACGCTATCTTCAGCAGCCTGAACCTGCCCTCCAATATAGAATTTATTGATACCCCTGCCGACATCCGGGACAAGTACCAGTATTTTACGGAAGCGGATATGAGTAAACTCCGCAAAGCCGGTTATTCAAAAGAATTTTATAGCCTTGAAGAAGGAGTGAGCGATTATGTTATGAATTTCCTGAAAGAAAGAAAATATTACTGATAAGAGGCGTTATAGTAAGTTATAAGAAGATTGTCAGGGATTAATAAACTTTTCCTGATTCTACATCCAACATAAAGATTCTGTAATTCGTTCTTTTCTTTGTGAATTTAGGAATCAACCCCAGAAACCCGACTTCTGGAATCCTCCCTGACGTATTTACTGTTATTGGTTGTGAGTATACATAAATGGGAGGGGCAGGATTAATTTTCCCAAATGCAAAAAATTCAAAATTGTCCCCACTTCGGGTTAGTGGAAAATATTGATAGCCCCTTCTTATAAAAATAATATTACTGTTAGAAAAGCCCCAGTTACCATTGACAATCATAGAATCTTGTTGATTTTTCCCTATGACATACAAACCATCTTTAGCCGTTTTGCTTAAGACAAATGAGGGATTATTTTGTCTGAATTCTTCAATTGTCAGGTACAATCCACTTTTAATTTCCTTAGAAGTTAATATGGGGTATTTTTTTAGTGAAATATTAAATGAGTCAATTTGCTTATAAGAAATGCAATTTTTTTTCTCCGCATCCGCTAATTCTATTTTCAAAAGTTTTTGTATACTTAAAAGCAGAAAACTGTTTATCCTGGTGTCTAATTCTTTAGAAGATTCATAGCTTTCAGAAATAGTACTGTCAAATCTGTACAGCGGATAATAGCAAAAATCTTTCTGGAGATAAAACTCAAATTTTAAAGATATTGAACATCCTGGTTTGTTATTAATCGAATCAAATAAATCCTGATCATTTACCCATATTCGTTTTATATATATTTGAATATTGTTATCAGAAATTGTTAAACATGGTTTTAAAAAATTGGTAAATATCTCTGTAAGCCTTTCTTTCATATCTCCATACACACAAATCCTTTTTGATTTCTTAATTTTTGAACCGTTAGAGTATCCTATCTTACTTTTATCAGGCCTCAAATCTGTTATGATAATTTTGCCGGCCGGAAGACTTTTCTTGCTCAGATTATTTCCGGGAGTCAGATTTACAAAGTGGCACTCTTCAGGAAATGGGATTGTTTCGTCTGATTCCTGATTGCTTACCTGCGAAATTGAGTTAAGAGATATACATAGTGCAGCAAAAAGGGGAAAGAAATTTTCTTTATGTCGGAATCTTATCATCGTTCCAATAATATTTTTCTGCTTATAAGCCACACAATCCTTCATCCAAAAATAACTCAATTCCGGTGTTTCGTTTCATCAATTATCAATGAAGTAGTGATCGTTTAAAAGAAAACTCCACCTGATTGAATCCTAACTGGATAAAATTTATTATTTTGAAGTATGAAATCAAAAGCAATTTTTTTTATTATAGCTTCTTGTTTTATGATCATAATGGCATGTATGTACCCGCCGAAAAAATTTACTGAAAAGAGGCTGGTCATTGCAAACAAGCAAACGGTAAGCATAAAAGAACTGGATATGACTATTACAAATAATGGTTGCGGCCGCAAATGGGTGGTGGAAGATGGCAAAGCAGCTGCCGAAAGACCCTATTGCGATCTCGTTGTCAAGACAAAAGACTCGACCTGGCATTTCGGGGATTCTTTTGATCCCTTGTATATAAAAAACCTGAAGCTGCTGGTTGATAAAATGAATCCCTGGGGCAGAGAAGAGGATAGTGTGCCGCCGGGCGGTTGCCGGGTTATCGTTACAAAACAGGATATTTTATCCCGCTGATGAATGCTTCCTGAACGCATAAATCTTTCTCATGGGTCTGTTCTTCCTGTTGAACTGCAGCTCAAGTCCGTTAACATATACATACCCATTTTTTGTAAGAGTGGAGATCACTTCTTCAGAAGTCAGCATCAGGTGCTTGCAACCGGCATTTAATTGTCCCTGTTTTTTGGGCACATGTTCATCAATATATAATATCCCCCCAGCCTTCAGCTTTGTTTTGATATCAGCCAGCATCTCATCCACCCGAGTAAATTCATGAAAGCTGTTGATGATAATGATCTTGTCAAAAGTATTTTCAGGAAGAAGAGTTGACTCCTCGGTTCCGGTTATCATGGTATAGGTGCTGGTCGTGGGTCTTCCCCGGAGGCTGTCGTAATAATGCCAGGCAAAGCCAACCTGTCTTTGATTGAAAAAGCTACTGTCAATATCCTCCAGGTAAAAATTCAAGCTATCTGTGCTGGCAGCATAGGCGGCTTCCCAATGGCCGCACTGGGCCCCGATACTGGCTACAAACTGCCTGGGTTGGAATCCGTAAAAATCAAGCTCAGCCTGCTTTTGGCTGTAAAGGTCCTCTATGGTCCTGTAATAAAGACCGCAGTATCCCTTAATCGTTTGCATTTTCTGGGCATTCATTTGCAAAAGGATGAACAGGAGACTGAGAGTGGCAGTAAATTTTGTCATAGTTAAATAGGCAATCATTTTTTTGTCCACAAAAACAGGATGATTGTTTTAGTATAACGCAAATAAGGCCTATTTTTACATGACCTCCCGGAAATTATTCCGATGCTGGTCATTTGACTGGTCCTTTTCAACAGATCATTTTTTGGAAACTGATAATAAACAAATAACCATTTTGCATGGCTAAGTACATTTTTGTTACCGGGGGTGTTACCTCTTCTTTAGGCAAGGGTATCATTGCGGCTTCGCTGGCCAAATTGCTCCAGGCAAGAGGGCTTAGGGTAACTATCCAAAAACTGGACCCTTATATTAATATTGACCCCGGAACAATGAATCCTTATGAACATGGTGAATGTTATGTAACGGAAGACGGGGCCGAAACCGATCTCGACCTTGGCCATTATGAAAGATTTCTCAACATATTTACATCGCAGGCAAACAATGTGACCACCGGCCGCATTTATCAAACGGTTATCAACAAAGAAAGAGAAGGGGCTTACCTGGGAAAAACCGTACAGGTGGTCCCGCATATTACTGATGAGATAAAAAGAAGAATGCTGCAGCTGGGCCAGGGCAGCGAATATGATATTGTCATTACAGAAATCGGCGGCACCGTTGGTGATATAGAAAGTCTTCCGTTTATAGAAGCAGTGCGCCAGTTACAATGGGAATTGCCCGAGGAAGATACCGTAGTGGTGCATCTTACGCTGATTCCTTATTTGAAAGCCGCAAAAGAATTAAAAACCAAACCCACCCAGCACAGTGTCAAAATGCTGAGCCAGGAAGGTGTGCATCCGGATATTATCGTTTGCAGAACGGAGAAACCTTTAATGCCCGAGCTGCGTCGCAAGATTGCTTTGTTCTGCAACGTAAAACTGGAAGCGGTAATTGAAGCGGCTGATGCACCAACAATTTATGAAGTGCCCCTGCTGATGATGCGTGAAAAACTGGATGTCATCTGCATGAAGAAACTGGACATAGTCAATCAAAAAGAACCTGAATTGACAAAGTGGAAAGAGTTTTTGGATAAATTAAAATATCCAAAGAGCAGGGTAACCATCGGGCTGATCGGAAAATACCTGGAATTGCAGGATGCGTATAAATCGATCCTCGAATCTTTTATCCATGCCGGCGCCATGAATGAATGCCAGGTGCAGGTGATCAATGTGCACAGTGAATTCATTACCGATGATAATGTAGCAGAAAAACTGGCAGGGCTGGATGGATTGCTGGTGGCGCCCGGTTTCGGGCATCGCGGTGTGGAGGGAAAGATTGTTGCCGTGAAATATGCAAGAGAGAACGGGCTTCCTTTCTTCGGCATCTGCCTGGGTATGCAGATGGCGGTCATAGAATTTGCGAGAAATGTATTGAACCTGAAAGAAGCACATTCTACCGAAATGAATCCTGAAACCAAAGAACCCGTGATCGACTTAATGGATGAGCAGAAAAAAGTTACAGCCAAAGGTGGCACGATGCGCCTGGGCTCTTATCCCTGCGAACTAAAAGAAAATACGCTGGCTTATTCAATTTATGATAAGCCATCCATCAGCGAAAGACACCGCCATCGCTGGGAGTTTAATAATAAGTACCTGGAACAATTTGAAAAAGCCGGCATGATAGCCAGTGGTAAAAACCCCGGGACTGACCTGGTTGAAATTATTGAATTACCGGGCCATCCTTTCTTTATTGGTGTTCAGTATCACCCGGAACTGAAAAGTACCGTAGAAAATCCGCAACCCATCTTTGTCCATTTTGTAAAAGCTGCCAAAGCCTATGCAGAAAAAAGAACCGAGGTGAAGAACCCGCTTTTACAGAGTGAAATGATTTAGTTAGTTCGGAGTCGGGAGTCGTTAGTCTGGAGTCAACCCCCCTGCTTGCCGACTATATGTTCCTGACTCCCGACTCAAGACTCAAGACTACCGACTCCTGACTCTTGACTCCCGACTGATTGCCCTATCTTTGCCCCCTCCAAAAAAATCAGCATGAAGTTTGACCGTAATACCGTTCTCGGTTTTGTGATACTGGCCCTTTTGTTCTTTGGTTATTTCTGGACAACCAGCAGGGAACAAGCTGCTAACCGCAGAAAAATTGAAAGAGAAAAATTTGTAAAAGACTCCATTGCCAGGACAAGGATAGATACAATAGCACTAAAACAAGACTCTATTAAAGTTGAAAAGGAAAAAACAATTGCAGGTACCGGGGTTTTTAAAAATGCAGCAGATTCCACCGAACACCTTGTTTCTATAGAAAATGATCTTATCAAAGTAACCTTTACCAATAAAGGCGGACAGGTAAAAAAAGTAGAATTAAAAAAGTACAGGGGACAGGACAGCATTCCGGTAAAACTGGCAGGATCTGATTTTGATAAAATAACTTACAGGATTTCCACTGGAAATAATAATGGCACTGCAGAAACAGGGGATATCTTTTTCCCGAAAATTGATTCTGCAACTAATGCAGATGGCAGTAAAACAATCTCCTTCACGTTGGCAGCCAAAGACAGCAGTGGAACTTCCATCACCCATGAATTTATCCTGAAGAAGGATGACTATATGGTTGATTTCAATATAAAACTGAAAGGAGCCAATAATTTATTTACCGGGGGTGATATGAATCTTTCCTGGCAGTATGCGGCTGCACAACAGGAACCTGACATCGCCTATGAAAAACAAAATACACAGGTGGGTTATGTAAAGGATGGCAGTTTTGATTTTCATACCATTGGCCGTAAAAGCAGCAGGGATTTTAATGAATCCGTAAAATGGCTGGGGGTAAGACAACGTTTCTTTTTTACGGCTCTTGTTGCAAGAGATAAATTTTCTTCAGGCAGAATGGAATGGACCATACCCCCGGATACAGCAAAAACAATTGTCCGTTCTATAGCCAATATGAAAATTGCTGTACTGGCCGGATCCTCTTTCAATGTTCCACTCAGCATTTACTACGGTCCTTCAGACTATCATATTCTGAAGAAGTATGACCTGCAACTTGAAAAAATAGTAAACCTTGGCCAGGGCATGTATGCCTTTGTCCGCCCGCTGAATAAGTTTGTGATACTCCCCATTTTTGATTTTATGAAAAACATTGCAGGCAGTTTTGGGCTAGCCATTGCATTGCTGACTCTCTTCATACGTTTGATCATATCGCCCCTGACTTATAAAAGTTATCTCAGTGGCGCCAAAATGAAAGCACTCCGTCCTGAGATCGCCAAATTGAAGGCAAAACACGGAGACGACCGCCAGGCCATGAGCATGGACCAGATGAAACTGTTCAGAGAGGCGGGTGTAAATCCATTGGGTGGTTGTATCCCGGCTTTATTGCAGATTCCGATATTCTTTGCCCTGTTCAGCTTCTTTAATTCCGAGGTTGGTTTGCGGGGAGCCCATTTTTTATGGTCAAATGATCTGTCGGCTTATGATACGGTGATCAAATTCGGCACAAGTATTCCTTTGCTGGGCAGTCATCTCAGCCTGTTCAATATTACGGCTGTTCTCACCAGTTTTCTTATTTCAGTGTACAGCATGAGTATGTCTCCTGACCAGAGCAACCCGGTGCTGAAGTATATGCCTTATATTTTCCCGGTATTCCTGTTATTCTTTTTTAACAGGCTCCCTTCTGCACTTACCTGGTATTATACTGTTTCCAATATTATTACACTGTCCCTGCAGTTCGTTATCCAGAATTATATCATTGACCATGATAAAATACTGGCCAAAATGGAAGAAACCCGTAAAAAGCCAAAAACAAAATCCAAATGGCAGGAGCGGATGGAACAAATGCAGGAGCAGCAAAAAAGGATGAAGGAAATGCAGCAAAAGAACCGCCGCTGATTTGGTTAAATTACTCCTAAGAAAAACCGGGTTTAGCCTTTATTGCCATGTTTTTTCACTCCTTTGGCACATTATAGGGAAGATTGCTGTACGACTGCAACTTATTAGGTAAATTGGCACGTCTTTTCATGTATAAAGCAGGTTACAAACAGGAAATGAAACGAACTATTAAAATAATCTTTGGAATTTTTGCCGGCCTTTCTTCCATCCAGGCTCCAGCTCAACAGAAGTTAACGGAAGCTACTATCTCTTACGACATTGTCATCAATACCAATAACAGTAAGCCACAGGCTGCCGATCTGCTGGATGGTGCCACCAGTGTTATTTACCTGAAGGGTAATTCCAGCCGTTCGGAAATGATAAGTTCACTGGGAACCCAGGCTACTGTCATTGATGGAAAAACCGGGGATGTTACCATATTAAAGAACTATGGTGAACAGAAATATATGATCAAAATGACTCCTGAGAACTGGAAAGAATCCAATAAAAAATACGATGGCATCACTTTTACCTACCTCAACGAGTACAAAACTTTTACGTATCTCAACGAGTACAAAATGACTGCCCGGAAAATTTGCCAGAAAGCAATAGGCAGGCTGGCAGACAGTACGACCTTTACCGTTTATTTTACAAAGGAACTGGTACCGGTAAATAAAGATTTTGAATACATCAATAAAAATCTTCCCGGACTTGCGATGCAGTATGAAGCTGTACAGGGCAAAAGGATTGTGACTTATACCGTTTCCAGTATCAACGTCAACCCTGTGTTACAGTCAAAATTTGACCTGCCCACATCAGGCTACCGGGTAATGACCTATGAAGAAAGTAAAAGGGGAGGAAATTAATTTCTGCGTAATTGCCTGTTGCTGATATCAATTTTCACATTGTCCAGGATCGCTTTCTTTTTCAGGGGAACAATGTAAGTAGTGTTGCCTTTTTGAACAGTAACAACGGTGTTCAGCTGGATATATCTTTTTTCGGCATTATTATTTATCACCTGGTTTCCGCGATAAGTGTATCCGGATCTCAGGGAAAATGAACCCGGCTTAAGCAAAGTTTTATTCGATAACAATGACGACCTTGGCACAGCAGATTTTGCCTTACCATCACCTAATGTTGCGTAGGCGGCGGCAGAAACAACCAGTAATAAAACTACTGCGAGCTTCCTGCTTATAAATCTCCTTATAGTCAGCTTGGGGTGGTTCATCGTTACAAAAATAAACACAAATAAGAATATAAAACAAACCGTTTATCCAGAACTTTAGTACTTCATTAACGTGAAAGATGCCAAAATGTTACGTTGCGTTGGCTAAAAAAAATCTTTATTTTGCACATATGGGGAAAACAATTCCCCAAATCAGCCAGCTTTTTTGATTTAACTTGTTGGAAATTACACATTTCAGGGGGCAAAGGGATTTTGCTGCCTGGCTGGCTCTTTAAAAGTCTTAGTTCACCAAAAGTCCGGAATACATGAAAGAAAATCCTTACCGGGAAGATCGGGAAAAACTCAGGGAACTTATTAAACAATACGAAAACCTTAAAAATGGCCGTCATCACTCGTTTCTCGAAGAAGAGGCTTTTGAGAAAATCATAGATTATTACCAGGAAAAAGAAGACCTCCTGAAAGCAATGGAAGCTGCCGCGTCAGGTTGTGAACAATACCCCTATTCTTCCATACTTCTTATTAAAAAAGCAGATATACTTCTTGCCAACCGCCGTTATAAGGATGCATTGGTTATCCTCGAAAAGGCTTCATTGCTTGACGGGGGCGATATAAATCTTTATATACTGAAAACTGACGCATACCTGGCATTGGACCAGCAGGAAAAAGCTGTGGCATTACTGGAAGAAGCCCTTAGTTTATTTGAGGGTGAAGAAAAACTGGAGCTGCTTTTTGAATTGGCGGACGTATATGACGATTATGAAGATTTTGACAAAGTATTCGACTGCCTGAAAATGATACTGGAAGATGACCCCAATAATGAGGAGGCATTGTACAAAATTTGTTTCTGGACTGATTTTACCGGGCGAAATGAAGAAAGCATCCGGCTGCATCAGCATATTATAGATGAGTATCCTTATAATGAACTGGCCTGGTTTAACCTGGCAGCGGCCTACCAGGGTATAAAACTGTATGAGAAAGCCATTGATGCTTACCAGTATGCCATCACCATTGATGAAAAATTTGATTATGCCTACCGGAATATGGGAGATGCCTACATCCGGCTGCGCAAATACAAGGAAGCGATTGAAGTATTGGAGAAAGTAAATGAACTGGCAAAGCCTGAAGATGTGATCTTTGAAGCGATTGGCCATTGTTATGACAGGCTGAAGAATTTTGCCCAGGCCAGGATACATTACCGCAAAGCATCCCACCTGAGGCAGGACGACAGCAAACTGTTTTATAAAATTGCCTGTACTTATTATAACGAGGGCCATTGGGAAAGCTGCATCAAACAATTGGATACAGCGATAAAAATTCATCGCCTGCAACCTGATTATAACCTGCTGGCAGGTGAATGCAAAATGCAGTTAGGGTTTTTTAAAGAGGCCGTTCAATATTTTTCCACAGTGGTGCGGATCCGCCCCCGCAATAAAGCAGGATGGGAAGCGCTGATCCGTTGTTTGATCAAAGCAGGATATTTCGAAGAAGCATTGGAACAAGCCGAAGCCGCATTGAATATTACCGGCGGCAAGCCATTATTCGGATTTTATAAAGCGGCTGTATTATTCGGTTTGGGCAAAACAAAAGAAGCCATCCTGCAACTGGAAGCCGCCATGGAAAAATCGCCAAGGCTTTTGAAAAAGTTTATTGAACTCAATCCCGCCATTCTGCAAAACCAGTTAGTAGTAGATGTAATTGCAAGATTTAAACGCAATAAATCCATCTGAAAAGCAGCGCATCAGCATATACTTAAATCAGCAATTTTCTGCTGTTTACTCCCTATTTTTGCCGCATTCGTATACAGGTTTAGCAATCTCAAAAAAAATGGTATGAATTTTAATTTATCACAGATACCCGAAAGAACTGTAAAACCCCGCCAATCAGGACTGACAATGGTAATGGATAAGGGCCTCAGTGTGGAAGAAGCAAAATATTTTATGAGTGCAACACATCCGCATGTGGATATTGTGAAACTGGGCTTTGGTACTTCATTCGTTACTCCTAATCTTAAAGAAAAACTTGAAATATACCGTTCCTATGACATCCCGGTTTACTTCGGGGGCACTTTGTTTGAAGCCTTTCTGATCCGTAACCAGTTTGATGATTATATAAGGGTGTGCAAAGAATTTGGTATCAGTTATATGGAAGTGAGTGACGGTTCCATCACAATCCCGCATGCAGAAAAATGCGGCTACATTGAAAAACTGACCAAATACGGAACCGTGTTGAGTGAAGTGGGAAGCAAGGATGCGGCGCATATTATTCCACCCTATAAATGGATTGAGCTGATGAAGGCAGAATTGGAAGCAGGTTCCACCTATGTGATTGCTGAAGCAAGAGAAGCGGGTAATGTAGGTATCTATCGTGGCAGCGGAGAAGTGAGAGAAGGCCTGGTACAGGAAATATTAACGCAGATACCTACAGAAAAGATCATTTGGGAGGCTCCTCAGAAAGGACAACAATTATATTTTATTGAACTCGTTGGCTGTAATGCAAACCTTGGCAATATCGCGCCGGCTGAAGTGATACCGCTGGAAACAATGCGGATCGGCCTTCGTGGAGATACATTCAGTTTATACCTTGATAAAAAAGAAGCCTGATGCGGCTGTTTGGACTCATTGGCTATCCATTGTCTCATTCTTTTTCTGAAAAATATTTTACTAAAAAGTTTGAGCAGGAACGGTTAACTGATTGCCGGTATGAATTATTTCCCATTGCAACTATTAATGAATTACCCGGAATTATAAACAGGCATGCTGAATTGGAAGGATTGAATGTGACTGTGCCTTACAAAAGGCAGGTACTTTCTTTACTTCATTCCTCTGATAATATTCCTGCAGGGGTGGGCGCCTGCAACTGCATTAAAATCAAAGACGGAAAACTGGCTGGCTACAATACGGATATTACCGGCTTTGAAAAAAGCTTTACTCCTCTTTTAAAGTCTCATCACAAAAAAGCATTGGTACTGGGTAATGGCGGCGCTGCAGCAGCAGTTGTATTTGTTTTAAAAAAACTGTCAATTGATTTTAGTATTGTGAGCCGGGAACTTCATGGCAACTCTTCAATTATTTATAAAGATATTGATGAGGGGGTAATGAAGGAATGTAATATCATCATTAATACAACCCCGATGGGGATGTATCCCAATTTAACTACTTGTCCTGATATCCCCTACCGGTTTATTACCGGGAACCATCTGCTTTACGATCTTGTTTATAATCCGGCAATTACTTTATTTCTGCAAAAAGGAAAAGAAAGAAGCGCCATAATAAAGAATGGTGAAGAGATGCTGATTCTGCAGGCAGAAGAAAGCTGGAGGATATGGAATGATTTATAATCTCTTTTACTTCAACACAAGGGAGATATGGTGAAGAAAGAGAGCTACTTGCTAGCGAACCGAAGCCGGTCGCGGAAATGCAACGAGTCTTTCTTGAAGTAACGATCCGTCCATTTGTCGTTGGGTTGCAGGGTACCCATTACAGTCGATTTCTTTTTGGCCATTTCCTGTGCGACCCAGCGGGCACGGTAGTGATCATAGATTCTCATCACTTCGACGCCATAGCTGTCAGCGAGGTCGGTGTTCCCCTGGATCACGAGATAGTTTTCATCGTTCTTCTGCGATGCCGGACCCGAGAGGTTATGCGAACCGCTGATGATCACCGGAGACCCGGTAGTGAAGTCCACGACGACTATCTTGGTATGGATGAGGATATTCCCAGCACCAGCGATCGTTGCCTCTTTGAGCCAGGCCTCAAACCCATCATTGGCGAGCGCCGTGGCCGCAAATTGTGCGCTCTTGTCGCGGTGAAAGCCCGCTATTTTATTGGCATTAGTATTTTGGATCCCGAGTCGGAGGATCGGGTCACCTGCCTTGCCTACAAGTGCACTTACGATTTCTTTTGGCAAGACAAAAGCGGTGGAAAAAAGGACGTCAGTCTTAGCCGCGTCAATTAATTCTATAAAATGCGCAAGATCACCCTTGCCTTTTCGTGGCGAAAAACCGGCAAAGAGCTGATTTTTCGGTTCCATAGGATTGTTGGCAGTAATCCACTTGCTGGTGTCCCCGGGCGTCAGCACTTTCTTTTCCTCACCATTCCAAATCGTTTCGAACAGCCTTTCATATTTTTCGGCGATAGGATTGGATTTCTCTCCTTTCCCGGTTCGTACTATGTGGACGACATTTGCTTGCCGGAAAAGCCCGTTATGGGTAAAGTTCGTTGAACCACACAAGACAGTGACGGGTTGTCTTTGTATGCCTCCTGCCTTTTTCTTTACCTTGCTTAGTACGACGAATTTGTCGTGGAATATAGCTGAGGTTGTCCTCTCTTTTGCCTGTCCTTTCTTAATAAGCGGCTTCGCATTGTCTTTATTTTCCCTGGTTTGTGCGTCGCCCTTTTTTGAATGATAGAGGAGACGGATCTGGACGCCCCGTTTCGAAGCAGCGTTCACAGCCTCCACAATTTCGTACCATTCGTATTCATAAATGGCGATGTCGAGGGCCCATTTTTCATCCTTTGCTGCTGCAATGATGCCAAGTATCTCCGGCAGGGCGCCACGTGTGAGCCATGCTTTACATCCGGGAGAAACTTTCTCCAAATCGTCCACCGTGAGTTTTGCAAATCCACCATGCTTCCGCTTTTCCTCCATGAGTTTGACCGCTTCAGGAAAGTTTCGCAGAAAAGCCTGGCTGGCTCCAGCCGCACGATTAAAGACAACATTATGTACTCCATCTTCGTCGGCACTGGACGTAGTGACTGTTATGTCCGGTCCTTCCAGCAACTTTGGCTTATCCGGCTTCCCATACATGGCGTGAACACGATAGCTATACTTTGTCTCATGGTGAACACGGTAGTCGCTCCAGCGGAATTTTTGAATCGGGGCAATATCGGTTGAGATGAGTGCCCCGGCATCGTGAGCCTGGCCGGGGAATGGCATCATGCCACTCATCCACTCCCATTTATTTGTTTCCGGGCTGCGTCGTTCTATTGAGAAACCCAACAGTCCTTTCCGTTTTGCGTCTGTAACGTTGAATGCGATCAAAATACCGGTAGTTCCGGCGAAAGCTTTGATTGTAATCCCGTTTTTTGTATTTGTTTTTCTCATGATATTTTCCAGGATGGTTTAAGTTATTAG
>JBGPKR010000046.1:0-21919 GCA_041486045.1 Chitinophagaceae bacterium
AATGATGGCTTTTTGATATTTCACAAAACCGAGTACTTTTTTAAAAAGAATTAAAGATAAAATAAAGAATAAGTAAAAATGTAAGTTCGCCCCTATCAAATAACCTATTAACCCGAAATATTTTACAAGAAATATAAAAATTATTGTAACAATGCAATGAATAATAAAGGAAAAAACAATGGTAGCATTCACTTTTTGAAATGCTGTAAAAATATTGGTAGAAAGGCCAACTAAAAATTTTGCGGGGAGGCAAAAGATCATAAAACTAAAAACCAGCGCAATGTTATTTAAGGTAACTGCGTTTAATGAACTTTGTGAAAATACTACAGCAATTATTTTATCAGATAACAGAAAAAAAGAACAACCTAAAATTGTCGTAAAGGCTATACCCATTTTCGCCAACAGCAAAAAAGTATTGTTTGCTTCTTCATTATTATTCTTTGCATGTAATTCATTGAATTTTATCCCGGCAACGGCCAGCAATTGATTAATGATCAGGATTTCCGGAATAGCTACTATCTGTAACCCTAAATTCAGTGCAGTAATAATCCCTTTGTCAAACCCGCTAAGCAGGTACAGGCCAATTGAATTTCTCAGCCATAATGGTATTATATTGATCTGCATCAGCCCGATATTTTTCCAGACTACTTTGTTCTTCATCCACGCAATTTTAAAAAAATTCCATTTTTGAAATCGTTTTAAAATAAATAGCAGTAAAAGGAAGTTAATAAAATAACCCAAAGCAATCCCGGAAATGGTGCCCACGATACCTAACTGCCGGTGAAAACATATTGTTATTATTATAGCAAGTGAGGTGTTTATCAGGCTTGTAAAAATTGAGATCGTAAAAAATTTGTAGGAGGTAAGGATAGCGCTCAATAAATTATTCAGAAGCTGAAATACTATTATGATGCTTCCCACATAAAGAATATTCTTATTCTGGTGCAATACCGAAGAATCGAATTTTGAAAACACAGAATAAAAGAGAACAGGAGAAACAATAACCAGCGAAGCAATCAACAGTCCTATACAGGCGTAGAGACATATAAAGAAATTTAAAAACTTACGGGAGGAATCTTCTGATTCCCTTTCTCTTAATTTCATTGCCTCAGGGATTAATATATAATAATCAACCCCGTTGATAATCCCCGTAATGATCATTGCAACCGAAAGAACCAGGAAGTAAATATCTGTACTGGCATTCGCCCCGAAATAATAAGCCAGGATCAATGTATTTACAAAACCAACTCCCCGGGCAATGATATTGAATCCGGTGGAAAGAAATAAACCTTTCTTATACGATTCGCTTCTAAGCATTGCCCGTAAGTCTGACTCCTGTCATTTACTTGATTTTGAAAACTTATTCTTTTGCCTGATCCAGGAACCTAAAGAGATTTAAGTTTCATTAAGAATTTGTCATGTTGCTACCTCCCCGGGTTCCTGAAATCATGTAGCAGTTGAATGACATTTCTTGTTTCGCTTAAAACAAATCCGTTACCAGCCAGAATTTCTTCGTAAGATTTTGTGTGCAGTTCTGCAAATCCATCACTGAATTCCACTTCTTCTCCATCAATGACCAGGGAACGGTAGGTCCGGTTACCAGTCTTTTGTACTTCTTCCGGCAACTGGCTGCCATCAATACTCAGCATCCAGTTTACTTCAGCTCTTGCAAGATCCAGTTTACCAGAAGCCCTGTCAATCGCATGCTGATAAACTTTATTTTCTTTCACATCACCAAATATCCACAGCAACATGTCAAAAAAATGTATCCCGATATTGGTGGTAATGCCGCCACTTTTATTAATGTCTCCCTTCCAGCTTGAGTGATACCAGTTGCCTCTTGCCGTAATGTATTTCAGATCAATTTCGTATTTTTTCCCGGGAGGCCTTTTCAAAATTTTTTCTCTTAATGCCATGATGGCCGGATGCAGCCTCAGTTGAAGAATGGTATAAATCTTCCGGCCTGTTTCTTTTTCCATCTCCATCAATGCATCTGCATTCCATGGGTTCAGCACAACGGGTTTTTCACAGATCACATCTGCTCCGATCCGTAATCCAAAACGGGCATGAGCATCATGCAAATAATTGGGGCTGCACACACTCACATAATGTATTGGTGTATTGCTACGGCGCAATTTTTCGCAATGCCTGTCAAACCGTTCAAACTCGGTAAAGAAATCAGCTTTCGGAAAATATGAATCCAGTATCCCTACTGAATCATGTTTGTCCAATGCAGCAAGCAGGTTGTTACCTGTTTGTTTTATTGCCTGCAGGTGTTTGGGAGCAATATAACCAGCGGCTCCTATTAGTACAAAATTTTTCAATGAAGAGTTGAGGGGTTGAGTAGTTTAAGAGTTGAGTTTTGAAACCCGGTTGTTTTGTAACTGATACGTTTGATTGCTCTCCTTACAAATCGCTTTTCCGTTCTCATCAAATTGCAGCTTGTGTCCATACTCACTCACCCATCCTGTTTGTTTCGCCGGATTACCAACCATTAATGCATATGGCTGAACAGGTTTTGTGACTACAGCGCCTGCGCCAATGAATGCATACTCACCAATTTCATTGCCGCAAATGATTGTGGCATTGGCTCCAATGCTGGCTCCTTTTTTAACCAGTGTCTGCAGGTATTCATTTTTTCTGCTAACCGCGCTGCGGGGATTGATGGTATTGGTAAATACCATGGAAGGCCCGAGAAAAACATCATCTTCACAGATCACTCCTTCATATATAGAAACATTGTTCTGCACTTTCACGTTATTTCCCAGCTTTACATTCGATGCTATGAAAACATTCTGGCCAATATTGCAGTAATTCCCTATGATACAACCCGGCATCAGGTGGCTGAAATGCCAGATCTTCGAGTCATCTCCGATCTTACATCCATCATCAATAATTGCACTGGGATGAGAATAATAATTCATTGAATCAATTATCTTTTATTTCAGTTGGCAAGGGAATATTCTCTTTACAATCCATTCTATTTTGTATTGGCCGGTATCAGCATCTGTTTGGCAGATGTGCTTAAATAAGGTGGAATTCCTTCCACAAAAAGCTTTCCATAAAGAGGTTTTATCCTCCATAACCCGCTTTCAGCTTTTTGGACATCTACCTGAATTTCTTCAACCTTATCAGTCATAAAATCCAACTTGCGGCCTGTAGGAGTTATCAATCCAAAAAGACCTGTTTTTATTATATTAAATTTTTGGGTGCCTTCAGGCACATAGATAAAAGAATAATAAATGGCAGTACAATTAATTTGCCTTCCGGGCCTCATCACCATGCTGAAATTGATAGAAGGGCTGAATTGTAAACCAAATATTTTTACCGGGTCCACGATGATAAGCGTATAATAACCCGGCGCCAGCAGGGACAGGCTTATTTTTTCTCTGACAAGCCTGGCCTTATACTCATAATAAAAAAGAACAGGTTGTGATGCAATATTTCCGTCGGCTTTATAAGGATAAATGCTGATAGTAATTGGTTTGATATTTGTTTTATCGCCGATATAATCTCCTGTAAAGTCAATAAAATTATTTGCCCCTTTATCTTTTATCTCTATTACCCATTCATTAGTGTACCAATACCTGTCATCTGTCTTCTGACTGCTATCAGCAATCAGTTTGTTGTAGCGGCTTAAACCGGGGATCGTGGTGAATTTCTTAGTCGTTGTGAATTCTCTTACCGGATCCGGAACTTTTAGTGCCTTCCTGTCCTCCTTCATAAGATGATCGATCTCTTCCGGGGAAACAGGAGTGCTGTTAGTTTTCCATTTCGCATTTTCCACATACCCCATTCTGTCCATACCGGACCGGTTTCCTAATTCAAAAAAAGCCGGGAAACCTGCGACGGAGCCGTCATCGAGTTTGCGGTAGCCATAGCTTAATAAGGACAATAAAGTATTTTCTGATTTAAACTTTTGATAATTATTATACAGGAAAAGATAATGCAGGTAAGATTTTACCTGGAATATCCTTTTTCTTACCAAAGCATTCTGTTCCAGTCTTTCAGCCTCCAATGAATAATCAATCCACCTGGCAAGATCACTTTCTCTGACAGTTGTAAAAGAATAGTTATCCCATTCCTGCCATAACTTTTTCATTATCCCGGCAGCGTTATTAAAACAAAGCCTGAAAAATTCTTCTTTAATTGATTCACCGTCCGTCCTGATGTCCCACATATATTTTGCTGCCATGTAATAACCAAGACCTTTACTTACCCATCCTATAGAGGATTCTGCTTCATACGTTTTTACTCCTTTATCATAATATTTTTTAATACTTTTTATTATATCAGTAGTTCTTGAGGCCAGGCTTTGTCCGGGTATATCAAAATCCCATGCGTACCAGCTGAAATAATCATAAATACCAATCATAGCCCCTTTCTTTCTCCATTCATCCACCAACTGTTCTGTAGAATATTTTGAAGTGTTAAAAGCGGTGGTGATAGCAACAAATACATTAGGTTCAATTCTTTTAGTTGGGGGAGACATGTATTCACCATAAGCCATACCACCAATCAGCATGGCTGGATATTTTTTTTGAATCGCTTTAGCTACCCTGTTGATAAGGTAATAAACCCTGTCTGTAACCGTACCCAATTGCTGGCAGGCGGGCGTATTGCATGTACCGGGACCATCGGAAGGGGCCAGTGAAATCATTTTGTAAACATCTGTTCCATTCTTTAAAGAGGTTTGAATTCTTTTTTCTACATCTTGTATTATAAACTGAATGAGATCCTCCTTTGTCATATCAAACTTGGCGTCGTAAGGTAATGACCCTTTAGCCAACGGCGGGTAAAACCACTCGGGATGTTTTGAAAAAACTTCAAGGTTGCGGAAAGCGATATCTTCATAGGCATGGCCAAAAGAGGCATCCATGGACCCACCCAATTTATTTGCCAAAACCCAGAAATTGTAATCGTCATCAGCAATTTTAGAGCCAGTACCATAGCCGTACCAGATGCGCCGGTGATCAAATGCCGGTTTTGAAACTATATTTCTTTTTTGAAACAGGTTGGGTTTGTCCGGAATAATATGCCAGTCAGGATTGGCAAAATAAAAATGATAGCCAAGAAAATCAAGATAAGAATAGATGCCATGGCTGATGGCCATATTGGAATTGCCTAATATCTGAACAGTACTGCTGTTCACATCAATTGAAAAGGCTTCAACTCCTGACTGCAATAGTTTTGATGAAGGTTTTACCGGCTGATTGACAAAGCTTGTATTACCAATATAGATTCCCTTACCGGTAAATAAAGATGTTGGTTGTATTGTAAAATTTGCAGCCTGGCTTTTTTTCAGCTGATTCGTAAAATCAGTTATAATTTTTTGTAATGTATCATTACCCTGAACATCTGCAAATATTTCAATTTTATTCTGTGCAATTACCAAAAAACCAACCAGACCCAACTGCAGGATAGCTATGCAAATAAACCGCTTTATCAAAGTAGGCTATTTTGTTATCTTTTGAAGATATTCCCCGTAACCACTTTTGGCCAACTCTCCTGCCAGTTTCATCAGCTGGTCCTTTGAAATGAATCCCTGCTGATAGGCCATTTCTTCCACGCAACCTATTTTGGTACCCTGTCTTTTTTCTATTACTCTTACAAACTCACTGGCATCGCTTAATGAGTCAAATGTTCCTGTATCCAGCCAGGCAGTCCCCCTGTCCAATACTGCCACCTTTAATTTTCCTCTCCGTAAATATTCTTTATTGACATCAGTGATCTCATACTCGCCTCTGGCGGAAGGCTTGAGGTCTTTGGCAATTTTCACTACTTCATTATCATAAAAATATAATCCCGGCACAGCGTAGTTTGATTTGGGTTGTTTGGGTTTTTCTTCAATAGAAATAGCTTTCATACCGGAATCAAATTCCACAACACCATATCGTTCCGGGTCAGAAACCTGGTGAGCAAACACATACCCTCCTTCCAGAGCAGTCAGTTCCCGCAATTGCTTTCCTAATCCTGATCCATGAAATATATTATCGCCCAGGATCAGCGCCACTTTATCAGCCCCGATAAAATCAGCTCCGATCACAAAAGCCTGTGCCAGTCCATTGGGCACTTCCTGTACTGCATATTTAAACCGGCAACCCAGCTGTTTACCATCTCCCAATAATCTTTTGAATTGTGCATTATCTTCTGCGGTGGTGATGATCAATATTTCACGGATCCCGGCCATCATCAGTATGGAGAGCGGGTAATAGATCATGGGCTTGTCATACACCGGCATCAGCTGTTTGGAAATTGCTTTGGTGATCGGGTAAAGCCTGGTGCCGGAGCCGCCTGCGAGGATGATACCTTTCATTTTACTTCGTTGCTGTTAACTTATTAAAGTTATCAAGATATTTTTTCTTCCATGCATCCACTGAATATTTATCTATAACTGTTTGCCGGCCGGCTTTGCCAATTCTTTCCCTCAGTTCTTTGTTTTCTATCAAACCGGACAATGCTTCTACCCATTCATCTTCTTTATCAGGAAGATAGCCGTTTATTCCGGGTTGTATAATTTCAGTATTTACCCCAACCGGCGACATTAATGTAGGGATTTCCAGCGCCATATATTGCAGTCCTTTCAGCCCGCATTTTCCTTTTGCCCATTCATCATCGGGCAGCGGCATAATGCCGATGTCAATTAGCAAAAGGTCTTCAATTTCAGTGGCAGCTACCCATGCATCGCCTTTTGTGTTCAATTCGGCGCAATAATAATTTTTATCGCCAATAATTTTAAATGAAACTCCCGCGCCAAATTTTTCTTTGATCCGTTTCAGTGCAGGGATGGCCGTGGCAAAATGCTGAATAGTGGAAAAACTGCCGCTCCATCCAATACAGGTCGCATTGTTTTCTCCTGCTTTTTTTTGCGGAACATACACCGATGTATCAATAGTGGTGGGAATGATTGAAATATTTTTATTAAACTGTGCCGCATAACCGGCGAGGTATTGATTACCGGCAAATATTAAATCAGAAAGGCCGATTATTTTCCCGGTCTTTGAAGCATTCTTCATAAAAGCCAGCTTCTTATTGGCATCAGAAACATTCTGCAGCCATATCGCATCGTCAAAGTCAAAAATGATCCTGGCTTTTGACCGGGCAAATCTTTTTTCAAAAAAAACAGAGCCTGTCATCAATGCATCCCTGAAAATAAAAATAATATCATACCTGTTCATCCTGAACCAGTCCCTGGTTCTTATCATCAGTGTTTTTAAGTAGATTATTACTTTTCTGAAATAATTCCCTTTTGAATAAAAGGTTTTGTCGTCTTTTTCATTCAACAGGATGGAAATGTCAAAACTGTACCCGTTCTCTTCCAGGAAAGAAAGATATTGCTCATACCTGAACCGCTGACCCGGCGACCTTTCTTTCCGGTGCAGGCAAATAATTAATACTTTCTTCATCCCTGGCTTATGATTTCCCCTATTGTTTATTTCTTTTTTAAAAGATTCCAGCCTTCAGGAAGCTTTTCAGTTATTTCAATATTGTCAAATTCCTGTCCCTGTCTTGCCCCAACTTTTTTGGCCCAGGCAGCCATGCGGGCAATACCTTCCTGTAAAGTAATTCCCGTTGGTTCACCAAATACTTTATGAGCTTTACTGTGATCTGAATAAGCATGAAGCACTTCATTGCGGGCCTCCAGGTGACGGATAACTGGTTCTACTCCAAAGTCACGGCAGACAACTTCAGCCAGTTCATTCACTGTATACGGTTTATCAGCGCCAATATTAAATACCTGGTTATATGCAGCGGGTATATCAACAGCTTTTGAAATCGGGATGGCTACATCATCAATATAGCTGAAAGCTCTTGTTTGTGTTCCGTCTCCAAAAATCGTTAGTTGTTTTCCCTGCATGATCTGGTTCATAAAGATGCCGATCACATTCCTGTATTTGTCCCCGATATTCTGATTTTCCCCATATACATTATGCGGCCGGAAAATAACATAATTCAACCCGAACATTTCATGGGCTGCTTTCAGGTCAAGTTCCACAGCATATTTGGAAACCCCGTAAGGATCCTCGGGAACCGGCGTCATTTCTTCCGTCATCGGCAACTGTCCTTTTCCATATACTGCTATGGAAGAAGTAAAGACAAAGCATTTCACTTTTTGCTTTACGGCTTCATTGATAAGATTCACACTACCGATAAGATTGGTGTTATAATTATAACGCCGGATGAAATGTGAAAGCCCTTCAGCTGCGTAAGCTCCCAGGTGATATACATAATCAAATTGCCGGGAGGCAAACAGGTTGCTGATGAATTTCTCATCCGTCACACTTCCTTTTAGAAATGTGGCTCCTGCCGGAATATGGTCTTCAAATCCTCCGCTCAGGTCATCCACTACAATCACTTCATGTCCTGATTGCAAACAGCGTTTGGCTACATGTGAACCAATGAAACCAGCACCACCGGTAATTAAGGATGTAGGCATAGAATCGATTTATGATTGATACTGTTTTTGATAATACTGCTGATATTCCCCGCTTGTTACATGCCTCAGCCATTCCTGGTTTTGCATGTACCAGTCAATAGTCTGGCTTAAACCTTCTTCAAAAGTAACGGAAGGCTTCCAGCCCAATTCTTTATTGATCTTTGTGGCATCAATAGCATAGCGCCGGTCATGGCCTGGTCTGTCTTTTATATAAGTGATCAGTTGCTCACTGGTGCCGGCAGGATTGCCCAGTTTTTCATCCATCAGTTTACAAAGCAGTTTTACCAGGTCAATGTTTTTCCATTCATTAAAACCGCCAATGTTATACGTATCCCCTTTTTTGCCCTGGTGAAAAACAAGATCAATTGCATTGGCATGATCTTTTACATACAACCAGTCTCTTGTATATAATCCATCGCCATATACCGGCAATGGTTTTTTGTTGATGATATTATTGATAAAAAGCGGAATGAGTTTTTCCGGGAAATGATTAGGACCATAGTTATTGGAGCAGTTGGTAATAATTACCGGCAGGTTATAGGTTTCACCATAGGCCCTTACAAAATGATCGGAGGATGCTTTCGAAGCTGAATAAGGCGAGTTGGGAGCATAGGGTGTTTGTTCTGTAAAGAAGCCTGTTTCACCTAATGCGCCATATACTTCATCTGTAGAAACATGATAGAAGAGTCGGGAGTCGGGAGTCGGGAGTCCATCGGCCGCCATAGGCTTGCCGACGGCGATGCCGGACCATGCATGTTTGGCGGCATTCAAAAGATTGACGGTGCCGATCACATTCGTGTATACAAAATCCATAGGTGATAAGATGGACCGGTCAACATGCGACTCAGCTGCGAGATGGATGACCCCGTGAGGTTCATATTGGTTAAAGATTCTTTCCAGCTCTGCCGTATCTAAAATATTTACTCTTTCAAAAACATAATTGGGCGATTGCTCAACATCACGCAGGTTTTCCAGGTTGCCGGCATAGGTCAATGCATCCAGGTTGATGATCCGGTATTCCGGGTATTTATTTACAAAGAGCCTTACGGTGTGAGAACCAATAAACCCGGCTCCTCCCGTTATGATGATTGATTTTTTCAATTACTATTTATGATGGTCTTTATACCACTGAAAAGTCATTCTTAATCCTTCCTCAACCGGAACTTTTACCCGGTAACCCAGCAATTTTTTGGCCTTTGAAATATCAGCCATACTATGTTTTACATCCCCGGTTCTTTCAGGGCCATGAATTGGCAGCAAAGAACTGGCTGCTTCTTTTTTCAATTCTTCATATAATTGGAGTAAAGAAACCTGCTGGCCACAGGCAATATTATACACCTGGTTTACTGCTTCTGCATTTACGGTAAACAAGGAAAGAAGGTTTGCCTGGACTGCATTATCAACATAAGTAAAATCACGGCTATGGTTTCCATCGCCATTAATGGTTGGCGGCTTATTATTCAATAATGCTTCTGCAAAAAGAGGAATTACTGCTGCATAGGGTCCATACGGATCCTGTTTAGGACCAAATATGTTGAAATACCTCAGCCCGATAAATTCCAGTCCATAGAGATTGGCAAACACAGCAGCATATAATTCATTAACATACTTGGTAACTGCATAGGGAGAAAGAGGGCTGCCAATGTTGTCTTCCGACTTCGGAAGGCCGGGATGATCCCCATAGGTAGATGAACTGGCGGCATAAACAATTCTTTTAATGTTTTTTTCTTTTGCTGCAGTAAAAACATTCAGTGTGCCGGTTATATTTACCTCATTGGTTGTAAGCGGATCATTAATGGAACGGGGAACTGAGCCCAGCGCCGCCTGGTGAGAGATAAAGTCAATATTATTACAGGCTTCCAGGCAGGTTTTATAATCCCTGATATCCCCTTCAAAAAACTCAAATTTTGGATCAGCCAAAAAAGCCGAAATATTCTTTATTGATCCTGTGGCCAGGTTATCCAGCACTCTTACAGCTGAAACTCTTTTATCATTCAATAATTGTTCTGCAAGATTAGATCCAATAAAACCAGCGCCACCGGTAAGTAGAATTCGCATGAATGAGCAGGATAATTTTATTTTCTCTTTGAGCCGCGGAATATTTTCCGGGCATCAAAATGTGTAAATATTCTTTCAAATAAATTCTGAGGCGGCTTTTCTTCTTCATAATAGCTGCCATAACCATAGCCATAACCATAGCCATAACGGCCATAGCCATAATAACCGTAGCCGGGTTTTATCTTAACATCATTGATGACAATGGAGATTTTGGGCAACTTATTTCCCACATAAAATTCATCAATCAGCGCTATTTGTTTTTTGAAAGTATGGCCCTGCCTTACCAGGTAAAGGGTAGAATCAGCAAATTTGCTGAGGGTCATTGCATCACTAACCATTCCTACCGGAGCACTGTCAACTAACAGGACGTCAAAATTAGCCTTCAGCCATTCAAACATTTCCTCCACTTTTTGATTCAGCAACAGTTCTGCCGGGTTGGGAGGAACGGGACCACATCCCAAAACAAAAAGATTCTCCTGGTCCGGAACTGGTTTTATCAAATCCGCCAGGTTGGCTTTTCCCACCAAAAAATTAGTAATACCAGGCCCTTTTTGAATACCAAGTCCGCTAAGGAGTTTTGGCTTGCGGATATCAAATTCCAGTATAATTGTTTTTTTGCCGGCCAATGCCAGCACGGCTCCCATATTGGTAGTAACATAGGATTTCCCCTCACCGCTAAAGGAAGAAGTAACAAGGATGGTTGATTTTTCTGATTTATTCAGAATATATTGAAGGTTGGAACGGATGATCCGAAACTGTTCCGCCACCATACTCCGGGTGGTTTTGTTTACAATAAGTACACTTTTAGAATAAGAATGTCCTATTTCACCCAGTATCGGCGCTGCCGTGAGCCTTTCAATATCGAACCTGGTACTTACTTTATCATTCAATACTTCTTTGATGAAAATAAAAAGGGCAGGCAAACCGAGACCCAGTAAAATGGCCAGTATCTGAATGGCCTTCCGGTTAGGTTTTACCGGGGTTCCTGAAGGATAGGCCTTATCGATGACGTTAGAATTGGAAAGAGTAGAAGCTCTCGTAATAGCGGTTTCTTCTTTTTTTTCCTGCAGGAATTTATAAAGGTTTTGCCGCGCCACTAAATCCTGCTCTATCTCCAATTGTTCCTTTACTTTTCTCGGCATCAGCTTCAATTGAGTTTGGCTTTCCTGGCTCCTTCGCCGGAACTCATTTATTGAGGAAGTAATTGAACTCTTGATATTTTTCAAACTTTCAAGAATTCTTATTCTTAATTTTTCAATTTGTGCATCAGCTTCCTGGACACTTGGATTGTCCGGTGTAATACCGGCATCCAGGAATTGTTGTCTTGCGATCTGCTCTTTATTATACTCAGTAATAAGTCCTCCAAGTGTAGCATCCTGAACAATCAGTGTGGAAGGAACCTTGGAAAATTCATTTTTTTTATCCTGGAGATAATCGTTTATTATTTCAGCTTTGCTCAATTCAAGGGATTGCTCATTGATAAGTTTGTCCGATTCACCCATAGTGTTGAAATAACTGCCGGATTGTGCCTCCGCATCTATCAGGTTATTCTTCTCTTTAAAATCAAGTAAACGCAGCCGGATACTGTCCAGTTCCCTGCCTGTTACACCCAACCGATCTTCTATGAATGTAATTATCTTGTCAGATGCTTCCCTTTTTTGTTCAATGGTGAACACAGCATACTCTTCCATTAATTCATTTACGATATCGGCTCCCATCTGCGGATTGGTAGTCATCATGCTGATATTCAGGATGCCGGTTCCGGGAGTTTTTGGAGTTATAAGGAGGGCCGCGGCATAAGCTCTTGCTATTGATAAAGTAGGCTGCCAAACCACACTATGTTCACCGCTTGCCACGAAATAAGGGCTCCTGATCAGGCTGAATGATCCGTTTGAATTTTTAAAAATTTGTCCGAAAGTATAGGTTTGCTTATCGCTGTTAATCCGGAACTCACTACCATTTAAAAACTTCACTTTTAATGAAAAAGTACGGGAAGAATCTGTAACCTGCACTACATTAACCCGGAAAGGACTTTGATTGTAAATATTAACTGTCTTTATTTTCCCTTTGGCATAATAGGTAAACTGAAGATGCAGGCTGTCAACCACTCTCTGCATCAGTGGTTTTGATTTCAGGATCTCGATCTCATTCTGGATATTCTGCGCCTTATCATTAATGAAAACATCCTCAAACTTATCTGACCTGCTTCCACCCCCTTGTTCACTTTTAATAACCAAAGAACCGCCCACCCTGTAAATAGGTATGCTA
Source organism: Chitinophagaceae bacterium (assembly GCA_041486045.1). Taxonomy (GTDB): domain Bacteria; phylum Bacteroidota; class Bacteroidia; order Chitinophagales; family Chitinophagaceae; genus JJ008. The sequence continues at coordinate 12,764 of JBGPKR010000046.1, forward strand.
TACCTTAAAAAAATATAAGCGCCAAAAAGTGTTAGCGCCACTGATAAAACAAATAAAGGCAGAAAACGAACGTACTTATAAAATAAATCCCTGAGGCTAAGATTCCAGAGTTCGCTTCTGTTGTTGTTAACCTGTTCTTGCATTAAAATGGATTATTTGATTTGCTCCGGGTATTATTTAAAAATATTATAGATAAATGCCGCTGAGGTAATGAGACCTAAAGCAAAGGTTATTCTTTGTGCTACCAGGGACTGTTCTGTTTGCTTTATTTTTTGTTTGGTTGGCTCTACCATCACAATATCATTTTGCATCAGGTTATAATAGGGAGATGCAAAAAGATCTTTCGATGTTAAATCAATTAGACCGATCTCCCGTTTACCATTGATCTCCCTGATAATTTTTACATTGTTTTTTTTGCCATATTCAGTGATACCCCCGGCCATACCAATTGCTTCCAGGATATTAAGCCTTTCGCCGGGAACAATCATCATCCCTTCATGGCCTACCTGGCCGAGGATGGTGATTTTATAATTTAAAAACCGGATGATAACAGTCGGATCTTTTAATAATTCAACCGGTTGTGTCAGTCTTTTTTTTATTTCGGCAGCCAGCTCCTGTTTTGTTAATCCCTCTGCATGAAGGGTACCCAAACGGGGATATTCAATGTTTCCGTAAGCATCTACTAAAAATCCCCCGGCCTGACCACCTGCTGACCCTGATGGTAAATTATAAATAGCATCAGATACATCAGGCTTGGTGCTGATACTATAGACCTGTATGGAAAGTTGGTCGTTCTTCTGAATCTGCAGCTCAGGAATTTTTACATCCTCTTTACCAGTTGTGTCTACCACATTATCTAAATAATAAGGAGTCTTTTTTTGTGTGCTGCATGAAATAAGATAAACTGGCAAAACAAATAACGCTAAAACCCTTACGAATTTCATTGATATGATTTTAATTTAAAGCAGGGCGAGTCCACCTGCAACAATAAGGTTTGGTTTTACCTGGCCTGTGCCGAAGTTAATTTACTTCTGTCAATATATGCCACCAAAATATACCCAAGACTGTCAATAGCTACCCTCGCTGTTTTACGGCGTATATCAAGCACTTTACCTTCCTGGTCCATCAGGGTGCCATTGGTGACCCGTACACGCTGATTAACTTTCAGGTCTATTGGCAATGCTTCCACATTTTCATACTCATTAAGAAATCTTTTGATGGCAATTATTTCTTTTTCTTTTATTATCGCTGGTTTACCGTCCCAGTACACAAAATTGATGGCTCCATTCGTCATCCGCACAGCTGTTCTGTCATCGTCATTTACTTTTACAAATACATAAGACTTGAACAATGGCTCTTCGACTATTTTCACCCGGTCACTCCATTTTCTCCTTATTTTGTTTAAAGGGCAATAGCATTCGAGGCCCTTTTCAGTAAGAAGCTGGTTCACTTTCTTTTCCCATCTTGGCCGTGTGTACACGGCTAACCATTTACGGCTCAAATTCAGAGTATTTTAAGAAAAGCTTCGCCATCTCAATCACATAAAAAAAATTATATGACTGGTTTTCATTGAATTAGGATAAGACCGAACAATCAATACCAGGATAACCTGATTTTTGCTTGCAAATATATGGGAAGATGTGAGTGGAAAGAGAATAAAATGTGCAGATTTTGAGGGTTTTACCCCCAAAGGTTGATAACTTGTCGGGTATAATTACTAAGCCATTGTTTACATTTTAGGTTCTGTCTGAAAGGCCAATAATCAACCCGCGGGATTTAATTATACTTCAATACGATCCGGCATTAATTCCTGATCAAATTCATACATTTAGTTTTATAAATCCATACATGAACCAACGTTTTTATTCTCTTGATGTTTTTCGCGGCGCCACGGTTTGCCTGATGATATTGGTAAACAATCCCGGCAACTGGTCCCATATCTATGCCCCTTTGGATCATGCTTCCTGGCATGGCCTCACACCAACAGACCTGGTATTTCCTTTTTTTCTATTTGCAGTTGGTAATGCTTTATCATTTGTAATGCCAAAACTGGAAGCCGGGGGTGATGGCTTGTTCTGGAAAAAAATTATTAAGAGAAGCTTATTGATCTATCTCATCGGTCTTTTTCTTACCTGGTGGCCATTTGTAAAATGGGATGGCGATCACCTGGTATTCAGATATTGGGTGGATCCAAAGAATCATGAAGCAGGTATCCGTATTTTGGGAGTATTGGCCCGTATTGCCATCTGCTACTTTTTCGCTTCTATTATAATTTATTATTTAAAACCAAGAGTTTCATTTTATGTCGGCCTTGTTTTATTGCTTTTGTACTGGGCTTTATGTTTCTTATTAGGAGATAAAAGCGACCCCTACAGCATGACGGGATGGTTTGGAAATGATGTGGACAAAGCAGTTCTACATTTACCCCATATGTACAAAGGTGAAGGAATTCCTTTCGATCCCGAAGGTATTATGAGCACCTTACCTGCTATTGTGCAGGTAATATTCGGCTACCTGGTTGGCGATTATATTCAGAAAAAAGGTAAAAATTTTGAAATGATCAGCGGTTTATTTGTGGCTGGCGTTGCAATGTTGTTAACCGGCTTTTGCTGGGATATGGTTTTCCCCATCAACAAAAAAATATGGACCAGTTCTTATGTGGTTTATACAACCGGGCTTGCCATCATTACTATTGCCACGATGATCTATATGATAGAATTCAAAAATATTAAAGGTGGTCTGTCCAGGTTCTTTGATGTGTTTGGAAAAAATGCCCTGTTTGTTTTTGCACTCAGCGCTTTTCTTCCAAAAATTTTATGGCTGATACGGATACCCAATGGTCTCAAAGACGGTAAACCTGTTTATACTGATCCCTGGCATTGGTTTTACCTGAAGATCTGCTCCAAAATTCCCGGTGATCCGAAAATCGGGTCGCTGGCCTTTGCCATCTGCTTTATCATTTTTATGTGGTCGATCTGTTACTGGATGGACAAGAAGAAGATCTATGTGAAGGTGTAAATTTCACCTTACTTCAAATAACTCATCCCACCTTGTTGTATACCGGGGGCTTCTCAATTCCTGCCGCATTTTCCAGTCCCTTGTTGTACCGCTGGCAGCGAATTTTAATACATCATCCCGCTGACTGAAATTGACATTATCAATCATATCCATCAGTTTTCGTTCACAGTTTTTATTTTCAGGCAGGAACATATTTCCCTGGATAGACATATCAGGAACAATGCCACTCAGCATGACACCGGCTTTTTTATATTGTGTACCCTTTTTAAATAACCGGTCTACAATGGCTACTGCTGATTTTATCAATTCATTTGTAAAAGAAGTGGCAGCAGGTAATGTAACAGAGTCGCCGTGAGTGGCTCCCCGGTAATCTACATTATGATTTTCTCCTTTTGCTACTACAAATACGCTGATAGTTCTTGCAGCACCACTCTGCCGCCTGAGTTTTTCTGCTGCTCTTGATGTATAAGTAGCAACAGCCTCTTTGATCGAAGCAATATCCTCAACCGGGCTGCCAAACATTCTTGTAGTCGCAATCATTTTTTTGTTTACCAGTTCATCTTCCATTTCCTTCGAGGCGATCCCTTTCAGTTCCCGGATCAACCGGGCGCCAACTACTCCGCCCAGGTGGGTCTTTGCAAATTCTTCGCTTACATTTCTCAATTGCAGTGCATCATAAATGCACCAATGTTCTTTTAGTTTTTGTGCATATTGATACCCAACTCCCCAAATGTCCCCGACAGCTGTTTTCCTGAGCGCTTCAATGATTTTATCTTCTGTGTCCAGTACCATCACACAGCCTGTTTTATATTTGTCTTTTTTCGATAACCGGTTGGCCAGTTTTGCCAATACTTTTGTCGGGGCAACGCCCACCGATACTTTAATTCCTGTCCACTGCTCTACCGTTTGTCTTATCTCTTTTGCGACAGCTTGTAAATCTTCGGGTGGGAAAATACCCAGGTCAACAAATGCTTCATCCACTGAATACACTTCTACATTTTTTTTCCCCAGCATCATCCGCAGTGTTTCCATCACCCGCCAGCTCAGGTCGCCGTATAAATTATAATTAGAAGAAAAAACCGCTACCTGGTGTTTTTTAATCAATGGCTTCGCCATAAAATAAGGACCGGCCATTTCTACTCCCAGCTTTTTTGCTTCATCACTCCGGGAAATGATGCAGCCATCATTGTTGCTGAGCACAACAACCGGCTTCCTGTCAAGATGCGGTTCGAATAACCGTTCACAGGAACAATAAAAATTATTGCAATCTACTATCGCTTTCAAATTTTGTATGTTTTGGGCTAAAGCCCCTGAAATCTTATTTCATTTTGTATCTCAGGCCTGAAGGCCTGAGCAAGTCATGAATCCCCCTCGGGTTGACTTACCCCGGCCTTGACTTGCCCCAGCCTTCAGGCCGGGTCTTCTTCATCAACACAAACCCATTTTCTCCATAAATTCATCATATTCTTGTTGAAATGTTTTTTTCGAATGATGTTGTTCCTGATTTTTAATATACTCTCTCACTTTGTTTACTCCTGATTCACTCACGGACACAGCGAAATAATCATCCTGCCATTCAAATTTTCCCGGAGTGAGTTTATTTTTATTTATCCAAAACGAACTTTCCCCTTTAATCAATTGAACTGTTTTAGCAATAGTTTGATCGGCGTTTAAGGAAACGAGTACATGAATATGGTCAACATATCCATTCACAAAATCAACATGAATATTCCTGGCCCGGGCATTTTCCAGGACATGCGAAAAAAGTTTTCGTCTCAATGGTTTATCAAGGACGGGTTCTCTTTTCTTAGTTGCCCAGACCAGATGAATCCAAACTTTTGTATATCCCATACATCTATTTTTAGGTTGAATTTTATGATTTGCCCTGGTTTATGACTTGCTCTGGGTTTTAGCCCAGAGAATGAATAGAATAAACCACCACCCCCCACACTACAAAATCGCTGAATTCCGCAAGGTTGATAGATTTATACCTGTTATTTTCCGGGATTAAAAATGCCGATGAAAAATTTTTGTGAAATCTCCGTACCAGTAACTCGCCATTTAATACAGCCACAATAATTTTTCCATTCGCCAGTTTCACCGACCGGTCAACGATCAATACATCATTATCAAAAATGCCGGCTTCCCGCATGGCATCTCCCTTCATGCGAAAGAAGTAAGTAGCCGGTTTGTTTTTGATAAGTTGCTCGTTCAGGTCAATACCCCGTTCCATGTAGTCATCGGCCGCAGCGCCAAAACCGGTGGCGTTGGCTGTCTTCACTTCCTGCTGCCTGAATTGTTTGGAGCCTGTATAGGCTGCGCCATAGAATTCTTCTCCTTCCATAAAAAATAATTTACCTCATCCCTGCCTACTGCGCCTTCGCTGAAGCTTCAGCGGAGCAAGGCCGGCAGGCAGGCCTAACCCTTCTCCCCTGAGGAAAAGGGAACTGGTAGAGTCATTACAGAATAAGTTTTCTGACATAAAGATGATAAAAATAATTTGGAATAACTAAATAATTTAGTAAATTTATGCTAACAAACTGGGTAAGTACTTTTTTTTACTGCCTTTGCTACGAAGTTGTTTCAGCTGATAGTTATTCTCAGATGAAGTGTATAGTTGAAGCTGAGCAATGATATGCAGCCCGGCCTCTCCCGATGAATCGGGAGACCGGGGGTGAGGCTTAAATGGATGGTTATGCAAACTATTATGAACACTATTCCCGGGTACCGGGTGTATGAGTATTTATTGGTGCTGAGTCCGCATGAAGAATTGTGGAACCGGATCATGAAAGTAAAAGAAGAGTTTTCAACGGAGTACAAATCTGACCATGCCAGATGGGGCAGACCGCATATTACACTGGTGAACTTTCTTCAGTATGAAATGATGGAAGAGCGGATCATCAACCGGCTCCGAACGGTGGCGATGGGATATCCGCCATTTAAAGTGGAATTAAAAGACTTCGGGAGTTTTCCTTCCCATACCATATATATTAATGTAACCAGCAAATTGCCCATTCAGAACCTGGTAAAAGAGATCCGGACTGACGGGCAACGATTGATGAAACTGAATGATGATAATAAACCTCATTTCATTATGGAGCCGCATCTCACTATTGCCCGAAAACTAAAACCCTGGCAATATGAAAAGGGTTGGCTGGAGTACAGTAATAAACATTTTACCGGCCGCTTTATTGCCGGTGGAATGACATTATTAAAAAGACCAGAAGGTGAAATGAAATATCATTTGCTGCAGCGGTTCGGTTTTCAGAACCTGCCGGTTGCAACGAAGCAAGGAGAATTATTCGGATAAAAAATTATCCTGCAGCGGCAGGGATAAGAGTGGGATGCCTGCCTGCCGGCAGGCAGGGGTTATGTGAGACAGAAGGAGAATAAAGAGTAAAGAAATGTGCAGAGTGAATATGAAGAGATAACTCTTTGTTCTCCTTTTTTATTGCGAGTCCCGCTTAATGCGGGACGAGGCAATCTAACAATCAAAAACCAACATAGTTTATGTCAGAAAAATTACAGCAGGACCATTTTAAAGTGGCAGCTAAAAACAAAGAAGAGATTCAACAATACTTACCAGGACGTGGCGCCCAGTTCAATACTAAAAACCGTTTTCTGAAAAATGAAAGTACAAGGGAACATATCGAGGGCATTGATGATTGGGAAGAAGCCAATGTGCCAACACAGTACCTGGAACAGGAATCGAAAACCATTGTCAATAAAGTGGAAAGTCCGGATGTAGGGATGAGTTACAGTATGAACCCCTATGCCGGTTGCGAACATGGCTGCATCTACTGCTATGCCCGCAATGTGCATGAATACTGGGGCTATAGCGCCGGGCTTGATTTTGAAAGAAAGATCATTGTAAAGAAAAATGCCCCGCAACTGCTGCGAAAGTTTTTAATGCATCCAAAATGGGATGCTACACCTATTATGCTCAGCGGGAATACGGATTGTTATCAACCGGCTGAACAACAATACCGGTTAACAAGAGGTTTACTGGAAGTATGCAATGAATTCAACCAGTCAGTGGGGATACTTACTAAAAACTCATGGATACTGAAAGATAAAGATGTGCTGCAGGAAATGGCAAAGAAGAAAATTGTTTCGGCCATGGTTTCTATTACTTCATTCAATGAAGATTTAAGAAGAATAATGGAACCCCGAACTACCACGGCTAAACAAAAATTAAAAGTAATAAACGAGTTAAGCACAGCCGGTGTACGGATGGGAATTATGATGGGGCCGATGATCCCGGGATTGAATGAACATGAAATGCAAAGAATCATGAAAGCGGCAAGAGATAATGGCGCCACATTTACAGCTTATACTTTTATCCGCTTGAATGGAGCCATTAAATTTCTATTTCACGACTGGCTCTATAAAAATTTTCCGGACCGGGCAGACAGGGTCTGGCACCTGATAGAACAAAGCCATGATGGAAAAGTGAATGATACCCGCTGGGGTGTTCGTATGCGGGGCGAAGGGAATATAGCTCAGATGGTGGCGCAGCAGTATAAGAAATATGGAAAGCTGTATGGTATGAACGCGGAGGAATGGCGCCTGGATACGAGTATTTTCAGGAGGCCGGGTGGGCAAGGGAGGTTGTTTTGAAAAAGATCTGTAATTTGGGTGTAACCCTTATATCTATGGGAAATAAAAATGCAAAAAATATTGTTTTACCCCATTCTCAGGCTAAGCTTGATTTATATAAATCTTATTTAGAAAAATATTTGCCGATTTTAACATTAGCAAAGGGTATCACAAAACTTAATTTCTATGATATTTTTTGTGGAATAGGGCTATATAAAGATGGTAATATTGGAAGTCCATTAATTGCTGTAAATGCTATTAATAAGACAAATGAGCTAATTGATTCGAAAGGTTGGAAAAGGAAGCCAATAACTCTTAATATCAATGATGGGAATGAAGATAAGGTTAAGAATGTAAAAAACCTGCTTAAGGGTGTCAAAATTAGCAATTGTGTTATCAATTATAATTCCCTTGATGCTAACAAAATGCTGGAAAAAGTAATTGTTGAGATTAATGGCTTCCCAGGATCAGAAAGAAACCTGGTTTTTATTGACCCATATGGATATTCTGAAATTGATAAGCAAAAATTGATTTCACTTTTAAGTAAAGGGTATACAGAAGTTGTTTTGTTTTTGCCGGTAATGCAGATGTATAGGTTCTCAGAAATTGCACTCAATGACTTTGAACGAAAATGTTATGAAGATTTAAGAAAATTTATTACCGATTTTTTACCTTATTCACAGGAATTTCAGAGTGTTTTTGATTTTATCAATGAAGTAACAAAAGCATTTACTTTTGGGAGAAAATATTTTTCATGTTCACATTATATCGAAAGAGATAAAGGTAATTATTATGCCATATTTTTCATTACATCACACATTTATGGATTAGAGAGGATGTTGGAAGTAAAATGGAAGGCTGATCCCTCAAAAGGTAAGGGCTTTAAACAAGAAAATTGGGGTTTATTTGAAGATATTCGAGTTGATTACAACAAGAACATACAATTGGATTATTTGAGAGGAATATTGATTGAAAACCTTAAACAAACTAACGATGGTCTTTCAAATATTGAATTATATCATCTTGCATTATCAAATGAATTTTTACCCTCTCATATGAATCGTATTATTAAAGATTTGAAGAAGCAGAAAAAGATTATTAGTCATGATTCTAAGCACAATGAGCATGACTTTAAAAATGCCACATATATTGATTATGATCATTACAAAACGAAAAATCATGTTATCTATTTTAAATTAAAATAATATGGCGCAATCTTCAATCGAATGGACAGAAATGACCTGGAATCCAACAACAGGTTGTAATAAAATTTCAGCAGGCTGTAAATACTGTTATGCAGAAGTAATGTCTCGGCGTTTACAGGCAATGGGTATTGATAAATACAAAGATGGGTTTAAACTGCGTTTGCATGAAAACGCTTTGCTAATTCCTTACAGTTGGAAATCTCCAAAGATTGTATTTGTGAACTCAATGAGTGATATGTTTCATAAAGATGTTCCGCTTTCATTTATTCAGAAGGTTTTCAAAACAATGAATGAAAATCCTCAACATACTTTTCAGGTATTGACCAAGAGGTCT
>JBGPKR010000047.1:0-21661 GCA_041486045.1 Chitinophagaceae bacterium
AATGCAAGAGAAACCTTATTCTCCTTTTTTAATTTATAGGCCAGCGCCACCCCATCCGCAATGGCAAGCTGCGGACCAAGATGTGAGATCATTCCGCAGATATGATGCTCCTTGTTTCCAAAATGAAAACTTCTTTCCCTTCCCTTGCTGTATCCTTCCTGTGCCCCCTGCCACTGCATGAATAATTTGCTCAATGGCATATTGCGGGTGGTAAAAACACCGAGGTTCCTGTGCAGGGGCATGATCCATTCATCCTGCTGCAAAGCCAACGTGGCGCCAACCGCAATGGCTTCCTGCCCGATACCGCTGAACCATTTGGATATTTTCCCCTGGCGCAGCAACAACAGCATTTTGTCCTCGATCATCCTTGGCCATAAAAGCTTGCGGTAAAAATCAATAAGCTGTGAGTTGGATAGATCCTTGCGGTCGAAAGTCATGCTGCAAACCTATTAAAAAGAGATGAGCTTTTAGCTGAAGCATATAAGCTGTATGCTCCCTGGCATCGCGTTAAATCTATTACAAAAAATAGGGGGCTGTTATGCAAACGCCAAATTGTTTGCATCTTAGAACAAACTATTTAATATGGCCACGCTATTCAGACCTTCCGCCACTGTTTTTTCTGTTTTTTTCAGCTTCTTCCTCCTGAATTCAGTAATTCCGGGGCAAAAAGAAGAAACAGCAACCAAACCTGTAAATGCCAATCCCAAAATTCAAGCCGCTATATTGTTAGATGTAAGCAACAGCATGGATGGGCTTATTGAACAGGCCAAAGCACAACTCTGGAACATGGTCAGTGTTATGGGAAAGGCCAAATGTGATGGCGTGGCTCCACAAATAGAAATAGCCCTGTACGAGTATGGAAGGAGCTCCAATAATCTTGCGGATGGCTATGTAAAACAAATCTCTCCTTTTACATCTGACCTTGACAAACTTTCACAGGACTTGTTTAAGCTGACCACTAATGGCGGCGATGAATTTTGCGGTCATGTTATTCATACATCATTGAACGAATTAGCCTGGGACACTTCCTCTCAGAATTATAAAGTGATCTTTATTGCCGGTAATGAGGATTTTTTGCAGGGCAGTGTTTTATATACGACTTCCTGTGCAGAGGCAAAGAAAAAAGGAGTGATCGTTAACACCATTTATTGCGGTGACAGGATGCAAGGCATCAAAGAACATTGGAACCTGGCCGGTGAATGCGGTAATGGAAGTTTTACCAATATTAACCAGGATGCAAAAGTGCCGGATATTCCGACTCCATATGATACTACGTTGATCGTATTGAATGAAAAACTAAACGGCACCTATCTTTATTATGGAGAAAATGGAAAGGTTTATTATGCCCGTCAAAATTTTATGGATGTAAGTAATGCTTCGGTAAGTAAGGAAGTTGCAGCTAAAAGAACGGCCGTGAAGGCAAACGGAGGCTTATATTATAATGGAACCTGGGATCTGCTTGATGCAACCAAAACTGATAGTACTTTTTTATCCAAAGTTGATATGAAAACCCTACCGGATAGTCTACAAAATAAAAGTCGGGCCGAGTTGCAGAAAATTGTTGATAAAAAAAGTGCTGAAAGAAGCGCTGTTCAAAAAGAAATCACAACAATCAATACGCAGCGGGAAAATTTTATTGCTGCTGAAAGGGCAAAAAATGCTGCCAATAACAATGCCGCTACTTTAGAAACGGAAGTGGAAAAAATAATCAAACAGCAGGCGAAGCGGTTTAATATGGTTATTCAGTGAATGGTCAATGTGAGTGGTGAATGGTGAGTAGGGACACAGGAAACTCACTCACAACTCACCACTCACCCCAATCAAACCACTACTAGCTCATAAAACTCTTCAGGGTTCAGGTACTTCTGAGCCAGTTCTTGTAATTCTTTTGCTGAAACAGTCTTAATTGTATTGATCGAATCGTAGAAATATTGTTCAGTAAGATCATTGAGAATGATATTCTTCCACCGGGCCATGATCTGGAAAGGCCCATCCAGTTCCCCGAGGATGCTCCCCATCATATAGTTCCTTACCAACAACAACTCATCGTCATCAACTAATTCCTCCCGCAGGTCTTTCATTTCTTTATACACTTCGGCAATGGTGGCCTCACAAACATCCTTACCCGCTTCGGTGCTTACCATCCAGGCAGATTGCTGAATATGATTGTAAAGGAAACTGTGAATGCCATATGTATATCCCTTGTCTTCCCGGATATTGCTCATCAGCCTTGATCCAAAGAAACCGCCAAACAAAGCATTGAGCACCTGCGCTTTTAAAAAATCGGGATGATGACGGTTAGGAAATGGCCTTGCTATCCGGATGGAACCCTGCACGCCTTCGGCATCATTGGTTATCCTGAATTTTTTTTCCCCGGCAGGCTGTACCACTGCCTGTTTTGTTTCGGGGGGATTATCCGGGAAATCGCCAAAATGCTGATTGAATAATTGCTCCAGGTTGCCGGGAAGTTTTCCCGACACAAACAGGATCCATTTTCCCTGCCGGTAATATCTTTTATAAAAGTCCAGCAGCTGTTCCCTGTTCAATGCATCAAAGTCTGCAGCGTTGCTATATTTGCCATACGGATGTTTTTGCCCGTATAAATAAGTATCGATCATTCTTCCCGCAACAAAATCACTTTTTTTCAGGTTCACTTTCAGCCGCTGCTTCATATTTTGCTTATAAATTTCCAGTTCATCCTGCGGCATGGTGGAATCGGTCATCAATTCTTTTACAACAGGCAATAGTTCGCCAACATGTTTGGCCAGGCAATGCAGCGTTATCGTGGCCGTTTCATTGTAACAGGCCCTGTTGAGATAAGAACCAAAGTATTCAAAATGTTCATTGATCTGGAAAGCTGTTTTTTGGGATGTACCGTTTCGCAGTAAAAAATTGGTCGTGGCGGCAACAAGATTTTGCTCTTCAAAGCAATTACCGGCAAAAAAAATCCACTCCAGCGACAAGACCTCTTCGGCGCCTGCATCCACTGCATACACTTCCACGCCGTTTTTTAAAACCATTTTCTGATATGGCTTTAATTTCAATGTGAAATCTATCGCATCTATTATAACGGGGGCTTTTTTCCTGTCGGGCATATTATTCCTTTCTTTTATTTCAATTATTACTCAGATAATAAATGGTATTACAGTTTTCCTGGCGGAAAATATCACGGCTTTCCTGTAAAATATCTTCCGTGGTTACGGAACCATATTTTTCCAGTTCAAAATTCATCCAGGAGGCATCACCCAGCGTTTCATAATAAGCAAGGCTGTTGGCACGGCTCATCACACTCATATCTTCAAAAGCGATCATGCTTTCTGTTTTGTTCTTTACTTTCTGGAGTTCCGCCTCACTCACCAAATCGGTTTTCATTTTGTCCAGTTCATTTTTCACTGCTTTTTCAGCGGCTTCCATTTTTATTCCTTTCACCAGTTTACCTTCAATGGCCAGCAAACCGGCATCGGTGCTGCCAAAATGATAACATTCGATATTGCTGAACAATTGTTTCTCTTTTACCAGTGACTGGTATAATCTTGATGAGCCTCCCCCGCTTAAAATATCCGTCAGCAGATCAGTAACATAATATTTTCTGTCAAGCCGGCCCGGCATATGCCAGCATTTGTAGAGAGCATCCAGGGGTACATTGGACCTGATCTCTGATCTTCTTTCTTCTGCCTGTCCGGGTTCCTGCGGCAGGTTGCGTTTATATATTTCGCCGGAAGGAATATCGTTAAACCATTTTTCAGCTAATGTTTTTACTTTTTCCACCGTTACATTTCCCGCTACCACCATCACGGCATTAACAGGACGGTAATGCTTAAAGAAAAAGTTTTTTACATCCTGCAACTGTGCATTTTCAATATGTGACAATTCTTTGCCGATCGTCATCCAGCGATAGGGATGCTTTTTATAAGCCAGTTCCCGCATCTTGTGCCAGGCATCGCCATAGGGTTTGGTAAGGTAGTGCTCTTTAAATTCTTCACACACCACTTTGCGTTGCGTCTCTAAACTTTTTTCATCAAAAGCTAATGACAGCATCCGGTCGCTTTCCAGCCAGAAAGCTGTTTCTAAATTTTCTGCAGGAAGTTGTATATAATAATTAGTAAGATCATTGGTGGTGTAGGCATTATTCTCCCCGCCGGCCATTTGTAAAGGTTCATCATAGCTGGGAATATTAATGGAGCCTCCAAACATCAGGTGTTCAAATAAATGTGCAAAGCCCGTTTGTTCCGGATCTTCATCCCGGGCGCCGACATCATACATAATATTCATTACTGCCATCGGCGTGGACAAATCCTGGTGAACAATGACACGAAGGCCATTGCTCAACGTAAATTTTTCAAATTGAATCATATTTATAAATAACTGTATAGGTAAAATGAAAGTCGTCCGCTTTCGTCCCGCCAGCGGGCGGGACCTCGGCGGGCACGGTAAAAATATTGAAAAAAATGGCTATAGCTGGCCTCTTGTTTTACAATAGCCGTGGATCAGAGAATACTTCTGACTTTAAATTCAATTTCGTTAATCACCCCATCCCTGCGATAAATAATTTTCACCCTTTCATTCGGGGTTTGCATCGCAATTTTATACTGGTTCAGGTTCTGTGAAAAATTCCGGTTCACCGCCATCACCTGGTCGCCTTCTTTCAGACCGGCTGCTTCAGCCGGGGAACCTTTGGCGACATCCCCGACCAGTATCAGGCCTTCGATCAGGTATAATTCCACTCCTGAATAAGAATAATCAAAGGGTTCGGCGTAATGCGTATTGGGTGAAATATAGATATCGCTTTTGGCATAATTAAGTATCACATTGAAACGCCGCAGAATGTCATTCCCGATCAAACCACCCATATAGGGGTAACTGGTAACATTATTTTCATCATCGAAAATATGAACCGGAACATTCCTGAAACGATAGGGCCCCAGTTTCACTTCTTTAATCACCATCAATTCCATATCAATTTTCCCCCCCAGACCTTCTCCTTCTTTTATCCAGCGTTTTTTCCTTTTATCTATAAAAGAACTGTCGCTGATAAAATCTTTTGACAGCAGCATACAAACACCTGCCCCCATATCGTATATAAATCTTGTATTAACTGTTTTTTCATCCCTCACCCGCAGCGACTGCGCTACCAGCTGGCTGATGGCAGGTCTTAAAAGATAACCTCCCCTGGGATAGCGTATGGTCCCTTTTGTATGAAAAGAAATCCTCATACTGTCGTAATCAAGTTTAACAATGTAACGGTTCAATACGGAATAGCCAATGATGCCATCAATACGTTCGCCATATACGGCAGTAAGAATCCCATAATTATTTATATGAAAATCAAGGCTGTCAACAGTAAGACCGGGAAATTTTATTTGCTGGTTATACAAAAAACTCACTTTGCGGATACCGGCAATTCCCCGGATGGTTCTTTCAGTAGGAATGGGTTTGAGTTGAAGATATTCGGCTGTGGTAGAGTCGAGTGAAATACCGCTGCTGCCGGTGTCTAATATAAAATTGAGTGTGTCGGGAAAGTTTCCAAATTTGGCCTGCAGTATAACAATACCCCCGGTCAATTGAGTAAACGGTATACTGCAGAGAAATCTTGATGGTGGTTCAATAAATTCTTCCTGTGCTGTCACAGACAGCCCGGAAAGCAGGGAAATAAACAGGACAAAGCAGTAAAAGACCTTTTTCATGCAGTTGGTTTTGCCTGCCCGTCCGTCCTTACTTCGCTGAAGCGTCGATGAAGGCGATGCAGGCAGGGTTCTGGTGTTTCCTACTACTATGACTGTTTTTTTATTCAAAATGATGCAATGAGACCTGCCGTTTAAACTAAATTTACTTTATTCCCCCGCAGATACAAAACCGTTCAGCCTTTTTTGCGCCAGCCCGTACCTTTGCCCCATGCTTTTAAACGAATTATATCAAAAAGCAACAGCTTTTGATTTTCTTACTGTTGAAGAAGGAGTTCAGCTCTATCATCATGCCCCGCTGGCCGACCTGATGTTTGTTGCTGATGAGTTAAGAAAAAAACAGGTACCGCATGGCAAGGTAACCTGGCAAATAGACCGTAATGTAAATACCACCAATGTATGCATCGCCAATTGCAAGTTCTGTAATTTCTACCGCATACCCGGTCATACTGAAGCCTACATCACTGATATGCCGGCATACCGGAAGAAGATCGAAGAAACATTAAAGTGGGGCGGCGACCAGTTGTTATTGCAGGGCGGCCATCACCCGGAACTGGGTTTAAATTTTATGTGGATACTTTCCGCCAGATCAAAAAAGAATTTCCCCATATAAAATTGCATACGCTTGGTCCTCCTGAAGTAGCGCATATAACCAAATTGGAAAAATCAACTTATCGTGAAGTATTGATGGCGCTGAAAGAAGCCGGCATGGATTCATTACCCGGCGCCGGCGCTGAAATTTTGATCGACCGGGTGAGAAGATTGATCAGTAAAGGAAAATGCGGCGCACAGGAATGGCTCGACATCATGCATGAAGCACATAAATTAAATATCACCACATCAGCTACCATGATGTTTGGTCATGTGGAAACCATTGAAGAACGGTTTGAGCATTTGATAAAAATAAGAGAAGTGCAAAGCCGCAAACCGGGTGATGCAAAGGGCTTTCTTGCGTTTATTCCATGGACCTTCCAGGATGTAGATACTCTATTAGCTAAAATCCGGGGTGTGCATAATTTAACGACACCGGAAGAATATATCCGGATGATCGCTCTCAGCCGCATCATGCTGCCAAATATTAAAAACATCCAGGCCAGTTGGTTAACCGTGGGAAAACAAACGGCAGAAATATGTTTACATGCCGGCGCCAATGATTTCGGAAGTATTATGCTGGAAGAAAACGTGGTAAGCGCTGCGGGAGCGCCGCATAGATTTACTTATAGATCTATCCAGGATGCGATCCGTGAAGCGGGTTTTGAACCCCAGTTGAGAAATCAACAATATGAGTGGAGAGAGATTCCTGAAATGATTGAAGAGCAGGTGATCAATTATTAACGTCTGTCACCCTGAGCCTGCCTTGCCTTCCCTGCCGTGGCGGTGGTCGAATAGTGATTCATTAATATAGTTACGCTATGAAAAAAACATTCCATTGGTTCAGAAAAGCAGCCATCGCAGAAGGGATTTCATTTTTGGTTTTATTGGGCATTGCTATGCCATTGAAATACCTGGCTAAGCTTCCCGTGGCTGTTTTGATCGCGGGCAGTATCCACGGCCTTTTGTTCATTACGTTTATGGTACTGGCATGGGAAGCAAAAAACAAGTATAACAAAAGCGGCGGCTGGATGGGCAAAGCTTTTTTGGCATCCATATTACCATTCGGAACATTTGTAATGGATAAGCAATGGAAAAAAGAAGAAAAACAAATAAGCCAGGGTTCATAAAAATTTCAACCTTTATTTTAATTAACTTTAAGCAGGTCTTCTCTTTTCAATCACAGCAGTATGAACATTACTATCACATCTGAAAATATGGATGATTATCTTTCAATAAGATCTGCCGGGGACATTGAAAGTAAAGATGACCTGTTAAAACATGCAGACCTGATTTACCAGGAGATCAGTAAGTATGACAAGCAAAAAATACTTATTGACAATATTGAGACCCGGTTTCCTCCTGACATGTTCTCTTATTATGAACAGGTGCAATATTTCAGTAAAACTTTCCCTCCCTGGATCAGGTTGCTAAAGATCGCCGTCGTCGTTTCTCCGGAATTTGAAGAAGTCGGCAAATTCTGGGAAACCCTTTCTGTGAACAGGGGATTTCAATATTTTGCATTTACTTCTTTGGAAGAGGCCGGGCAATGGTTGATAAAATAAATTTTTCCTGCCCTGGGCTGAAAAAATTGTTTCCCCATCACAAAGTCCTGAACTTTACATTCATGAAAAATTCATATTTCCTGGTTCTTATTCTGTTTCTTTTTTCCGCATGCCGTAATAATAAAGCAGATGAGGAAGTACCTGTTGAAGATTCTGTTGTCACCCGCTACAGCTGGGAGGCAACAGATACAGGCAGAATTGTATTAATGAAAAAGGAAGGAGAAGGCCCTGACACACTTAGTCCCGGAGGAGTGGTTGCATTTTTGAATAATAACTATCCTGATGTTCAACTTGTGATCGTTAAAACATCCGGTGACACCCTCTTTTTAAAAATTCCTCAATCAACCTATCTTACCCAGCAGATGGGTTCTTCCGGGCCCACTACTTATATTGCAGAAGCCGTTTATAACCTTACAGAAATTCCCGGCATTCATTATGTGAGTTTTGATTTTGAAGAAGGCGACCATGCACAGCCCGGCACATTCAACAGGGAAAGCTTCAAAGACGAATAAAAAAAGAGCCCCGGTAATTGGGAGGCTCTTTTATGAACTGTTTTTTCAAAAAAATTATTTCGGATACTTTTCTACTTTATTGCTCACAGGTTTCACTGTGCGCAGGTAAGCATAAATGGCTTTCAGGTCCTCATCTTTCATTCCGGCATACATGGTTAATGGCATATAGCTGTTTTGTGCCCCGGGGTCAAAATTATAGCCTGTTTCTTCGCGGTATGGGGTAAACTTATTCATGAACCTTTCTTCATTCCATGCACCGATCCCCGTGGCTGAATCAGGAGTAATGTTAGCGGTATTTACATTAAAACTGCCAACATCAAAATGAAACCCTCCTCCTAACCTCCGGCTGAAATCAAATTGTCCTTTTACCATCGGAGTATGACAATCTACACAAGCGGCAGCATTAAGCAGGTATCCTCCATATGCCACTGCATCAGTTTCCGGCGGACGCATATTGCCATCGATCGATGGCTGTAATGCCTGGGCCGGGTAAGCCATGCTTATAGGAATCATCAACTGCCTATCCGGCACTTGATTTTTTATGGGCTTCAGTGTGCGGATGTAGGCGATAATACTTAACAGATCCTCTTTAGCCATGTGGTTGAAATTAACGTATGGCATAATGGGAAATAATGTGTCGCCTTTTTTGTTAATGCCTTGTGTCATTGCTCTTAAAATTTCATCATCAGTCCAGGCACCAATACCGGTTTCGGGATCAGGGGTAATATTTTTTGCATACACGGTTCCGGGTAAGCCTGCAAGTTTCTGATCGAACACCTGGCCACCCATTCCTTCTGTTCCGGGAACAACAGGCCCTGAATATTTACTGAAATCCCTTTTACTGTGGCAGTCGAGGCAGGGAACCACATGCAGGGTAAGGTACTCGCCCCTTTCAATTACTTTTTTCAGGGAATCTTCTGTGTTATTGGCCTGGGGCTCCGATTTTTTGCCCTTGCAGGATGAAATGTACAAAGCAGCAATTGTCAATGAGCAAATGAAGGCCAATGCAATGAACTTTCTCATAATCGTTGATTGTTTAAGGTTACTTAATGCGGTTGAGGTGCAAAAGATAAAAAAATTTCAGAAAAAAAAATGAATTTAAGGGAAAATCTGCAATAATCATTTACTTAAACGCATAGCCAAGACTGAAAGTCAGGGGAACTTTCACCCCGGCATTTTGGGGGAATAGGTTTCCGTTGGAAAAATGAACAATCCGTATCCCTGCATTCCAGTTTTTTTTGGCGCCGGCAAAAAGTCCTATGCCCATAAAATCCTGGAAAGTGAATGACCGGCCGGTATTTTCATTATCAATGATCTCTTTTGAAATAAAACTGGGTCCGGCTACAGAATATTCAAAAAACAGGTCGGTTTTATTTGACCGGAAAGCCGTGAACCGTAAAACAGGATATAGTGACAGGGTAAAAAATTTGTCTTGTTTCTTTTCGCTTTCCCAATAACCCATGGCGGCGCCCCAGTCAAATGAAAAAACTTTCCGGGCATGAAATATATTCCGTTGATAATTCAGTGAAAAGCCCTGCTTCACTTGCGCCGCCCCACCCCAGAAGACAGGAAGTTTTTTGGAAAAAAGATTGTTGACGCCATAACCCGGCGAATTGGATGTATACCCCACCTGGATTAAATGTTTTGCAAAATAGTAGCCGCTTTTAATATTGCTTTCTGTTTTTTCTTTTGAAAGTTCTTCCAGGTGATAATTGAACCCGGTTGAATAAAAAACAGTGTGCGGTTGTTTGTCTTCTGCATGTGCCGGCGACCAGGTGGCGTTGACCTGCAAGACCCATTTTTCATTTATGTGATACTGCAGGGCAGCGCCGGACAGCAAGGTTGTATAAGCGGCATCTTTTATCACAGGAATACTATTAATATCAAATCCTTTACGGGTGATTATACCCAGGCCGGCTTCGGCAAACAGGGAAAGCTTTTTATGAACGGGTATTTGCGTAGCAACAGTTAGCCCCGCAATGTTCATCCACACGGAATGACTTCTTTGATCACCGTTGATATTTTTAAAGGTTACCCAATCGACAGGGCGCATATAACTTATTTGTGCCGACAAATATTTATTGAACCGGTATCCATATAATATCAGCCGTGGAGCGATATGAGGAATGTTTACCGATTGCGCTGTAAAGCCCGGTTCCAATTGGGCTGAAGAGAAAGGATAACTGATATAACCTAAATTGAGTCCGAAGTAGGCGTTTTTCAGCGCACGGGGATATTGTATCCTTTTTCCTCCCGGTTGGGCACTGGCAGTGATGCCGGTTTGTAAAATGCCGCCTGAAATCAAAATAAACTGAAAAATTTTTCTTCGCATTGCTGTCGTTGGTAAATGCTGCTACTGGTTTTATAACATGTCCTGTAAAGTTATTGCTACCGGGAATATTTTTCTTACTAAATCAGAAGCTGGAAGTTTCTATTACCATAGGTTTAATGACAGGCATATCGGCTATGCAGGTATTCTATCCGGCTATAAACCTGTATCCCACTCCTTTAATAGTAATGATCTCCAGCGAAGGATCTTCTTTTAAATAGCTCCTGATCTTGGTAATATAAACATCGAGGTTGCGGGAATTGAAGAAGGAATCGTTGCCCCAGAGCAGGTTCAGGATGTCTTTGCGGTCAATGATCTTATCCCTGTTTTCATACAATACTTTCAGCAATTCGCTTTCCCGGTAAGAGAGTTTCTTTTCTTCTTTACCAATACTCAATGTCTGGCGGTTGAGCTGGAAATGATATTTTCCGATCGTGGCAGCCCCACCGCTGATCTTTTGTGAGCCTTCACTTTTATTCTTCAATGCATTTTGAATCCGTACGATCAGCTCTTCCATGCTGAAGGGTTTGCGGATATAATCATTGCCGCCGAGCGAAAATCCTTTTACCACGTCTTCTGTCTGTGTTTTTGCGGTAAGAAAAATTATCGGTATCTCTTCATTCAGATCACGGATCTCATCAGCAATGGTAAAACCGTCTTTATTGGGCAGCATGATATCCAGCACACAAATGTCCGGTTCGGTTTTTTTAAACAGGGCTGTTGCTTTGGCGCCATCGCCTTCCATGATCACTTCAAATCCGCGGCTCTCCAGGCTTTCCTTTACGATCTTGCCAAGGAATAATTCATCCTCTACATAAAATACTTTTGTCTTGCTCATGGTTGTTGTTTGGGTAAAATGATGATGAACCTGGTTCCCAGGCCGGGCTGGCTATCCACCGAGATGATCCCGTTATGTTTTTTCACCACGTGGGCGGCATAGCTGAGGCCAAGACCATATCCCTTTGTATTATGCGTATCACCCGCCGGCACGCGGAAGAATTTTTCAAATACTTTGTTCTGGTATTCCGGCGCAATGCCGATGCCATTATCTTTTATACTCAATTCAACATTTTGTTCGTCACCACTCAGTTCGATCTGAATGGACGGTTCAGCATTGCTGTATTTCAACGCATTGTCAAGCAGGTTGAATACCACACTCAGCAAATGCAGGCGGTCGCCCTGTAAGTTGAGGCTCCCATTTTGTGTAACAGTAACCCGGGCATTATTTTTTTCGAGTTGTAACCGTAACGAATTGGTCACTTCGTCAACAATGTCCTTTAAATTCAGTGGTTCATATTTTAATTCAATTTCTTTTTTCTCAAACATGGAAAGCTTGAGCACTTTGTCAACCAGCAGGCTCAATCTTTGCAATTCATTGGAAGAAATATCAAGGTACTCTTTGGTTCGTTGAGGGTCTTGTATAGCATTAAAATTTTTCAACGCCTCAATAGCAACACCGACTGTTGCGATCGGTGTTTTCAGTTCATGAGTGATATTGCTGATAAATTCATTTTTTAATTCGGCCAGTCTTCTTTGCTTAAGGAGGTTCCGGTACAGTAATACAAAGGAAAGAATGGTAATGCCCAAAAGAATAACTGAAAATAAAATGGGCAGGCTTATTCTTTTTATTAAATAAGGAAATGTATTGCCTAAAGAAAGTTTATAAGTAACGGGACGGGCAAAACCAACAGTTACTTCATTAAAAACAGGTTCTTCTGATTCGCTGCAGCTGTCCAGCCTTGTTATAGTAAAAGGAATGTTCAGCTTCTGCCTGTGCATTGCTTTTGTGTAAACCGTGTCAATCTCTCCCAGGCTTAAGGAATCCTGTAAAGAATCAACGCCATATAGCATTTGGATGATACGGTCCTGGTGCCGGCCGGGCGGTATGCCTTTATCAAATGTGGAGGAATCCCGCCTGAAATTAACGGTCATTTTATCCGTTGTAATGATCATCCCGGCTTTCTTTTTCAAAGAATCTTTCAGCTTTTCACCGATTACGTTCACGGTGGAAATAATTTCTGTTTTAGGATTTAAGTGTATCCTTACATTTTCCCCGTCAGCCCCATCAGCCATAAATATTTTTACTTTTCCTTTACTGGCAGAGTCGCCGGGAATTTCTTCCAGTTTTAATTTTGCCACCTGTAATTGTTGTATCGCCTGGCGGAATGTGATTTCTGACTTTATGGACAACGTCTTTTCTTCCCGGTTATAATTCTCCTTCAGCCAGTATAACTGGAAGCCGGTAATACCGAGGATGGTAATACCCATTAAAACGGCCAGCCAACGGAGTCTGTTCATGCAAAATAATTACAGGAACAAAAGTAAACCAATACCCCGGGCAATTACAGGGGCTTTAACCTTTATTAACCTAAAAGAAAGGTGACTTAACTTATCTTACGGAGCTGCTTATATAGCTTTGGGACTCACCCCGGCCCTCTCCTGAAGGAGAGGGGAAAAAAATAAAAATCATGAAACAGTTTATTGTAATGTTATTCGCTTTAATGAACAGCTTACTTATCAATGCGCAACAATATGCAGGGACCGTGACCTATGAACGGGTATCGAAAATGATAGCCCGTTTTAATATTAACGGGGTTGATAATGAAGTGCCGCAATCCCGGAAAGAAAATTTTGAACTCAGCTTTGGCAATAACCAGTCATTATGGAAAGCTGCAGAACAGGAAAATGAAGATGCAGCCAGTTCTTCAGATAACGGGGGCATGCAGATGCATATGATCGTGGCGGGCAGCAACGATGTAATGTATATCAATTTTAATACCGGCAAACGGACAGAGAAAAGAGAGTTCCTGGATAAAACATTTATCATTGATGACAGTATCAGTTCATTGAAATGGAAAATGACGGGGGAAACAAAAACAATTTTGAATCACAACTGCATGAAAGCTCTTGCCACAAGGATCAGCACACAAATGCGGATGACCATGGACAATGGCAAAATGGAACGCAAAGAAATACAGGATACATCCAATGTCGTTGCCTGGTTTACCAGTGACATCCCTGTTTCTGCCGGTCCCGGCGAATACCAGGGACAGTTACCGGGATTGATCCTGGAACTGGATGTTAATAATGGCCGTCTAACCTATTTTGCCACGGGCATTTCTGAAAAGGCTGATCTTGCCATTATCAAAGAACCAACCGGTAAAAAACATTATACGCCTGATGAATTCAGAAAAGAAAGAGACAAGATGATGAAAGAAATGCAGGAGAATAACCAGGGTGGCAACCGGCAAATACAGATCAATTAATAAATATTATTCAGCCATGAAGAAGACCTTCCCGAAAATCGGGGAGGTCTTTTTGTGTGGCTTTATTGAAAATGGATTAAATTTAATACAAGAAACTGCACTAAGCGATGAGTTAGCTGCAAATTATAAACGACACTAATTCTATAAATATGAAAAAAATAATCTTTCCCTTTGTTTTATTCATTTTGACATCTTTAGCATATTCGCAAAGTATTCAAAATTATGACGAAATAAAACTTGACAAAGAAGAAGACTACAAAAGAGCCGACACATTTGCTTTACAAGCCGCAACTTTTTTACTTTCAAATCCTATTGACCAATACAAGCTCGATAGATTAAAGGTGACACAGTTTTTAATTAAGTGGATGGGAGGAACTCCTGACTATACATTTAGCTTAGACGGAGCAACAAAATATCTGAATGAGGATGTTGATCTGATGGGGCTTTATATGGCCGCCATGACAAAGTTTTGTTTAGAAAATAAATCTTTATCCAAAGACCAGAACAAAATCAAGCTAAGTAGTTGGCAAATACTTTTGGCTTATTGTGACAACCCGGGTAACAACGTTAAGGTTACAAAAAAACTCAAAAAACTTTCAGAAGCAAATAAAAATGGTGAACTAGAAAAGAATTTATAAACATTGCATTTTGTGCAAATGCACAACCGGAATACTAATATCCGGTCTGCACAAAACCCTGCCCGTCACCTCACTGCCGCTGCTGCTTCGGCATGTATTCATCCATGTATTTGCTGTATGCCTTATTCCAGTCGTTCAACGCAGCGGTACGTTCCTTGTTTAATTCATTATTGGTAGAGTTAAAACTTTTGCTGGCGCTGTTCATGTCATTCACGGCATTGTTATACTGATCAATATCCTGCTGGGTGCGTTTGGATGCCGGTTTGGATTCAAACTGCTTTTTGATTTTTGCAAAACTTTCTTCTTTCAGGAAAAAATCTGTCAGCGATGCACTCAGGCTGGCTTCTGATTTATAAAAGATCAGCATATTCCTGCAGGCGGCGATCAGCGAAGCGTCGTTATTGTAGCCTTTGATTTTTTTCAATTTTTCCATCCCGTCCTCAGCCATTTTTTTCAGGGCGTTGATATCCTGTTCCATGCTGACCAGGTTTTTCTGGTTCATGGCTTCTATCAGGTACCCTTCCTGTTTATACGGTTTAAAAAAAACAAGGTACACTTCATTGCAATGATTTAATACATCGTTGGCAGTTTTTGATTTTGCTTCCATCTCCGATGTGGATTCAACCAGGTTAATATTATTTTTTGCAGCAAACTGTTTTTGCATTTCATGCTGCTGTTTTGATGCCTGGTCCAGTTTTTCATATGCTTTTTCCTGCGCCAGCAGGTAGGCTTCCATGGCATCATAACTTTGCTCGGCTATTTCTTCCATGTTCACGATCTTGCCATAGTCTTCATTAAATACGGTGTAGAGTAATTTCAGGAATGCAACAGTAGTATCCTTAAAGCTTCTGTCTCCTTTCCATGGTGGCATGCCCATGATATTGAATTTTGTATCATTGATGGAATTCACCACTTCATTTCTTCTTTTTTCCACTTTCCGGGCGCTTTTGCCATGTGATACGGCGCTCATATAGGTAAGATATTTTACGGTCAGCGCCTCGTTGGCATTATTGATATAATCCAGATACTGTCCAGCGTTTTCAAATGTCTGCGCCGATGGATTGTAGGACAGGAAAAAAAGAAAACAGGGGACCAGGAACAGTTTTTTATTCAATACCCATTTCATAGTCGTTTAGTTTTGGTTAGCGGGCTTCTGTAAATTAATTAAATCCAGCAACACGGAGAAAGCCTCTTCAATATAAATGTCCCCGGCAATATTCTTCAGCCACACTTCATTCACTTCTTTGGCATAGGGGTTATTCCGGAACAACTCTTTATCACCGCCATGATTCTCTACAATGAATTTTTTAGTTGGCGCGTCTTCATCATTCAATATGTCTTCATCCGTTTCATTTTCTTTCATCCATTTTTCAAAGCTGTCCCATTTCAATGGAATGGTTTTTGTCGTAGCTGTATAAAATTTCTTTCCTTTTTCTATGAATTTCTTTATTTCCCTGAATGCATCACTGGCGTTAACTCTTGTTGCGCTTTTATTTGCCAGTTCACTTACCGGAAGAGGGGGCAGTGGTTTGTAATAGCTGTTTCTTTTGCCGCTATCCGGGGTAAGGGCATATTTGGAAAATTTTTCCCTGAATTCCAATGCATCAAATGCATCCGGCAATATCACATCGGGTGAAACTCCGTTAAACTGCGCCGACCCGCCCGTAAGCCTGTATAATTTTGCGATCGTTATTTTCAGCATCTCCTTATTTTCCGCAGGCGCCGCCAGGTTGCTGATAGTGTCCAGTGAAAACATCCGCTGGGCGGTTGCTTTTCCATAGCTTTCACTGCCAACGATCACCGCACGGTTATAATCCTGCAGCATCGCAGCTAATAATTCAGAAGCCGAAGCGCTTTGCCCGTTTATCATCAGGGCCATGGGACCGTCATAGATGGTTCCGCGGTTGGGATCTTTCATCGTTATTTGTTTGCCGTCTTTATTTTTTTCTGATGAAAGCGGTCCTTCATCAATAAAGATACCAGCCATTTCCAGCGCCTCTCCCAATGAACCGCCCCCGTTGTATCGAACATCCAGTATCAATCCGTCTATATTTTCTTTTTTGAGCCGGATGATCGCTTTGGCCACATCATTGGCACAGCCGGAACCCGATTCGTTTCCCCATTCTGTATAAAACCCGGGCAATAAAATATAGCCGATCTTTTTTTCTCCCTTCAGCATAAAGCCTTTTACAATATTTTCTTCGTTCTCTATTTTTTCTTTGCGCAGCAAAACAATAACCGTGGCGCCGTCGGCCTTGCGGAATTTAAACACCATCCGGTCATGAGAAGACTGGTTCAGCACCTCATACACTTCTTCTAATGAAGCGCCGGTCAAATCCACTGCTTCCTTTCCTTCCCATTGCAGGCTCAGCAGTTCATCACCATCATGCAGCTCGCCTGATTTCCAGGCGGGCCCCCCGGGAACTAGTTGGTCGATCAGCACCTGCCCTTTTTCATTTTCATCCAGCTCAATCCCGAATGAAAAGGCCTCAGTGCTCAGTTCTGCCTGGAAATCCTCCTTTTCCTGCGGTGAAAAATAATTGGTATGCGGATCAAAACAGGATGCAATGGCATTCAGGTATATCTCTGATACAAATGCATCATAACCTCCGGGGGGATCAAGTATTTTCTTTATGGATTTTTTTTCGGCCTCTTTCACTTTTTCCCTGGTGGCTGCTTCCATAGAAACCAGCGCATCTTTGAAAGAAATTTTTTTAGCGCTATCTGCAGTAGCTGCATCATATATCCTGCCCATTACCTGCAACTTTAGTCGTCTTGACCAGCGGGCTGCTAATGTGGTATTGTCCGCCGCAAAATTAAAATTGTCTTCTTTCGAGGAAGTAATGGTTTCATTTGCAGAAAAGTCAAATGGCTTTTGCAGCGTTTTGCCGGCAAGGGTATCGGCCCTCATCAGTGCGTTTTTATATACAACGCTGAATTGATCGAAAAAGCCCCATCCCTTTCCCTGCAGTTCATCATCAAGGCTGGAACTGAAAGCCTGCAATTGTTTAAACTCTGGGGCAGTAAAAAAAATTCTCCGGGGATCAGCTTCTTCAATTACCGAATTAAAGACAGCCACCGAAAAACTATCATCCACCGGTTTGGGTGAATAATGCTTCAGCTCTATCATCCTTTTTAATATTATTGCTTTTCGTTGCAAAGCCGGCAGCTGGGCCCTGAGCACTCCAAAAGAGAAGAATAAAACAGTAAAAGTTACTGCAACAATTTTTTTCATACAGTAAATTATAGACTATTATGAAAATAAATAAAATCTTCCCGGGATTTATTATTTATTCCGGGTAATTTCTTCTCATTTTCAGGCATCCCCGATTCCTTCCTGTATAGATTTACCTTTGCTCAATGCAATTACCCGAACAATTCAAGTCTGTTTTTGAACCTGACCTGCTGAAAGAACTGGAAAAAAGAGGAACCCTTGTTTTTGTAAAAGCAGGCGATACAATTCTGGATATCGGGCAAACGGTGCGTATAATGCCCGTTATTCTTTCCGGCCTGGTCAAGGTCTCCCGGCTGGATGAACAAGGCAATGAGCTGTTGCTGTATTATGTGAACCCACAGGAAAGCTGCGCCATGACCTTTACCTGCTGCATGCAGCAATACCCGAGTGAGATAAAGGCCGTAGCGGAAGACGATACCGAAATGCTGGCCCTGCCTGTTTCGGTGATGGATGAGTGGCTGGTAAAATATCCAACATGGAAAAGTTTTGTAATGAAAACCATCCGCTATCGTTTCCATGAACTGCTCAGCATGGTTGACCAGATCGCTTTTCAAAAATTAGATGACCGGCTGGTGCATTACCTGAAAGAAAAAGCAAAAGCCACCGGCTCCCCGCTGCTTAATCTCTCCCATGAACAGATCGCCAACGACCTCGCCACTTCCCGTGTAGTTATATCAAGGTTATTGAAAAAGTTAGAAAATGATAAGAAGTTGCTTCTGTACCGGAACCAGGTCCGGTTGCTGAAGGAATTGTAACATTTGTAACCAACGGCGCTGATCCGTCATAGTAGCTTTGTGCTCTAAACAAACCCGCTATTATGAAAAAGAATATGGGAATGGCCGACAGGATCGTCCGCATACTGGCAGCCGTCGCAATTGCAATTCTTTATTTCACTCACCAGATCAGTGGTACCCTGGCTATAATATTGCTGGTATTTGCTGCTGTTTTTATTCTCACCAGTTTTATCAGTTTTTGTCCTTTGTATCTGCCGTTTGGAATCCGTACAAATAAAAAATCATCTGCATGACACATGAAATAGAAACCCAATGGATGGGGAAAATGCAATTCAATGCCTTGGTAAACGGGCATACCATTATCATGGATGCACCGGAAAGAATCGGCGGCGAAGACCATGGCCCCATTCCCAAACCTTTTGTGCTCTCGGCTTTGTCGGGCTGCACAGGGATGGATATTGTGGCCATATTGCGCAAAGCTAATAAACAGGCGGATGACTTCTATATGAAGGTAAGCGGTGAAATAAGCAAACAGCCGCCTATTGAATATGTCGCTATTCACATCAGCTACGGTTTTAAAGGGCCGGAAGAAAACAGGCAGGCAGCGCTTGATGCGGTTACCACATCGCAGGAAAAATATTGCGGCTTAAGCCACATGCTGAAAAAAATTCTGTCCCTGACATGGGAAGTGAATTATAATGGCGAACAGGTTTTCAGCAATCAAAAAATTGATACGGCAGTATTAAACTAAAAATCAAAAAAATAAGAATGCTTACTTTATTAAAGAAAATGTTTGGCTCAGGCCAGGCCCCGGACTATGCTGAGTTGATGAAAAAAGGGGCCCAGATCATTGACGTAAGAACGGCGGGTGAATACAGGGGCGGTCATATCCGGGGTTCTGTCAATATTCCTTTGGATGCATTGCAAAGGAACCTGGCAAAACTAAAAAAAGACAAACCTGTAATCACCTGTTGTGCCTCCGGCATGCGAAGCGCTTCGGCAAAAAGCATTTTAAAATCGAATGGCTTTATTGAAGTGTATAATGGCGGTGGATGGATGGGCCTGGAAAATAAATTAAGGTAAATAAGGTAAATAAGGTAACAAATATGAAGCAAAGAATATTAACCGGGTGGAATTTTGCCAGGATCTTATACCTGCTGGCAGGAATAATGATACTGATTCAATCGGTAGCCGACCGGCAATGGATGGGTGTGGCGCTTGGCGCATATTTTGTAGCGATGGGTCTGTTTGCTGTTGGTTGCGCTGCCGGAAACTGTTATTATCAGCCGGGGCCAAAATCAGATTCAGACATTGAAGACACAAATTTTGAGGAAATAAAATAATAAATGGTAACATCAGAAATATCAAAATCATTTTCAGAGCTCATCAATTCTGATAAGCCTGTACTGGTTGATTTCTTTGCTGAATGGTGCGGCCCCTGTAAAATAATGGCCCCTGTCCTCAAAGAAGTAAAAAGTCATATTGGCGATAAAGCCGCTATTATAAAAATTGACGTGGACAAAAGTCCCCGGGCCGCTGAGATTTTTCAGATACAGGGTGTTCCTACTCTTATTCTTTTCAAAAATGGTAAAATAAAATGGCGGCAGTCCGGCGTGGTACCGGCAAATATGCTGGAGCAGGTTATTCAGCAGCATTTGTAAAATCTTCTGTGATACTACTACCCTGTTTTTATATAGCTTTGACTTTCTGTTGTTAAAGCTTTGAACAAACTCCTCATTATAGACGACGAAGAAAAACTGCGGCTACTGCTGAAGCGCATCATCAGTCTTGAAGGTTTTGATGTAGCAGAGGCCGGCACTTTGAAAGAGGGAAAGATATTTTTAGAAAAGGAGCTGGTTGATGTCATTCTTTGCGACGTAAAGCTTCCTGACGGCAACGGAGTTGATTTTATAAAACAAGTCAGACAAGATTATCCTTTCATTGAAATCATTTTACTTACCGCTTACGGCAATGTGCCCGATGGCGTACAGGCCATGAAGAACGGGGCTTTTGATTATATCATAAAAGGTGATGATAATGACAAAATAATTCCATTGCTGAACAGGGCCATGGAAAAAGTGCAACTGGGTAAGAAAGTAGAACAGCTGCAAAAACAACTTGGCAGTAAATATTCCTTTGATACAATTTTTGGCAAATCAGCTCCCATTCAGCAGGCAATTGCCATGGCCAGGAAAGTGGCTGTCACTGATGCCACTGTTTTACTGTTAGGTGAAACCGGAACAGGTAAGGAAGTATTTGCACAGGCTATCCAAAACAATGGCAGCCGCAGCAACAAAGCATTTCTCGCAGTTAATTGCAGCGCTTTCAGCAAGGAATTACTGGAAAGCGAATTATTCGGGCATAAAGCCGGCGCCTTTACCGGCGCCATAAAAGACAAGAAAGGATTATTTGAAGAAGCCAATGGCGGAACCCTGTTTTTAGATGAGATCGGTGAAATGCCTGCTGAACTGCAGGCAAGATTATTAAGAGTGCTGGAAACGGGTGAGTTCATTAAAGTTGGCGACACAAAGACTTCCAGGGTAAATGTCCGCATTATTGCTGCCACCAACAGGGACTTACAAAAAGAAATTGAAACGGGTCATTTCCGTTCCGATCTTTTTTATCGTTTATCTGTTTTTCAGATCTCTTTACCTCCGCTTCGTGAAAGAGTTAAAGATATTCCGGCACTGGCCAGTTATTTTGCCACCGTCTTTGCGGCCAAAACAAATAAGGCAGTTCCTGTTTTACAAAAAGAATATCTTGAAGCCCTGCAACAATACAACTGGCCCGGTAATATCCGTGAACTGAAAAATATTATTGAACGTTCCGTTATCCTGAATGATGAAGAACAGCTGACGATAAAAAATTTACCGGTAGAATTACTATCGGCCAATCCTCAATCATTACACTCCGCTTTTGAGTTGGCCAGTGCTGAAAAGCTGCATATTGAGAAAGTATTGAACTATACCAAAAGAAATAAAACGGAAGCGGCAAAGCTAATGGGCATTGGGCTTACGACGCTTTACCGGAAGATCGAAGAGTATAAAATAGAGCCATAGTCTTTCAAAATGAAAATACCCCTTCCAAAACGGAAGGGTTTTTTATTTTGG
>JBGPKR010000048.1:0-21532 GCA_041486045.1 Chitinophagaceae bacterium
GTGGCCAGGTCAAAATTCCAGGTCAGGGTGGTTACCCCGTTTGTTTCTTTTAGTGTGAAAGCCGATTCAGCTGTTCCTTTCCTGGGTTTGCTGAAACTGATTTTATGCCGGATTGTTTTATTTTCTTCCAGCAATGCAATTTCTATTTTCCCGTCTCCTGATATTTCAGGGTTGCCTGTCCATGATGTGCTGGCTCCAACCGTGCCATCTGAACCGGTTAGCGTATATTTTACTGCTGAATCCCGCTGGCTCCAGACAGAATATTTATTAAAATTCCCCAGCTTTATCAATTGCTGATAAATAACAGATGCTGGTGCCTTTATGGTAACAGATCGTTCTATTTTTTGTTGGGTAGGCATGAGCAGGGATAGAACGGCTGTAACTGCCAACAGGGCTAGCAGGAAAAAAAAGAAAGGTTTTAGAAATTTCATAAACGTTCAAAATAAAAATCAAAAAGGTTTCAGTGTTTTTTCTTCTTTCTTATCCGGTTTCAATACAACCCTGATATAGTTAGTGAGATTGATGAATTTTTTGGCTGCATCCTGGATCATTTTTGATGTAAGGCTTTCCGTTTGTTTTTGTTTGTTTAATATATCAGCAGGACTATTGCCGAGGTAAAAAGCATCATAAAGACTGCTCATCCAGAATTGGTTTTGCTTCAGGTCCACTTCCAGTTTTCTTTTTTGCTGCTCTTTCACTTTTTCCAGGTCTTCGGGAGTAACCCCATTCTTTATTATTTTTTTCAGCTCATCAATAGCCGCCTTGCTAAGCGTATCAATATTTTCAGGAGCACAGGGAAATGAAATGGAAAAAGTGGAATAACCGGCAGGAATTTTTCTGATATCACCAAAAGCAGATACGCCGTAAACGCCACCCTTTTCTTCCCTCAACTGTTCTACCAGTTTAATATCCATTACTTCACCCAAACTGCGGAGAGTATACGCATCGGCAGCATTGTAAGATACCGGGCTGGTGAAAACAATATTCACAACGCTTTTCGGATCTGCTCCCTTTGTGATTACTTTATCAACTTTACCGGCAGGTGGACGGATACCTAGGTCTTTAAAATTTTCTTTTACGCCATTGGTAGGAAGGCTGCCAATATATTTTTCGAGTAAAGGTTTTATTGCATCTTCATCGAAAGAACCGACAAAAAGGAAAGTAAAATCACCGGCATTGGCAAATCTTTCTCTGTAAATCTGGATACTGCGATCAAAGTTGATCTTGTCAAAATCTTCAGACTTGGGCAACCCGCCGGCCCGGGGATGATTTTGTGTCATCAGTTTCTGGAACTCGGAACTGAAATATATCTGTGGGTTAGCGCCCAGGTTGGCATACAATTGTTTTTGCCTGGTTTTAAAAGATTCAAAAGCATCTTTATCTTTTTTCGGGGAAGTGAAATAGAGATATATCAACTGCAGCAGTGTTTCCGTTTCTTTGGGGATCGTGCTGCCATTTAAACCTTCACTGTATAAAGCAATATTGGGTGAGAGGCCTGTATTTTTCCCTTTCAGCATATTACCGAGGTCAATAGCAGAAAAATTACCCACGCCGCTTTGCGATACAATGGCTGCGGCATTACTGGCTGAATAATAGTCGGCATCTTTTACCAGCGAATGACCGCCCTTGCTGAACGCCCTGAAAAGGATCTCATCATTTTTGAAATTGGTTGGCTTCAGAATGACCGTGGCACCATTGGATAATTTTATGGTAGTGGTTTGCAGGTCGTCATTTGTTTTTGAACTGATGATCTTCCCGGGTTTCAGCTTGCTGCCGTCCATCAGCGAAGTAGCGAGAACTTTTTCTTTATAAGGTTCAATAGCGGCAATATCTACAGCGCTGAGTACATTTTTTACTTCTTCATCAGAAGGGATTTTTACACCTTCCTTATCCGGGGCATTCAGGGTTACCACCATATTGTTTTTGGTGATCCATTGAACAGCCAGTTTATTGATGTCTTCCAGTTTTGCAGATGCCAGGTATTGTTTTACAAAATCATATTCCCATTCAATACCCGGTATTGGTTCCCTGATCAAAAAATTGTTGACATATTCATCCACATATTTATAGGACTCTTCTTTTTCCCGCTCATTAAAAATGCGGTCGTAAAGACTCTGCATTTGTTTTTTCTGCAGTTCAAACTCAGAGGGAGTAAAACCATATAATAAAACCCTCCTGTTCTCCTGCATCAGTGCATATAGTGAACGGGACATTCCTGTATCACTGGTATTGGCAAATAGCTGGTAAGCATCTTTGGTCCTTGCCAGGCTGTTTCCATAATAAGAGCCTGCACCAACAAAAGGCGGGTTTGCATTCAGTGTCAGTTCCCGGAAACGACTATTGAGCATACCGGTAAAAAGGCGGCGGTTCATATAACGGACATAGTCACCGATAAGGATCTCGGGTTGCAGATCTTTTTTAAACAGAATTTCAATGGAGGGGAAGGCAGTTTCTTTATCCTTTGCCACTACCGATAATGTTTCTGTATGATCCGGAACTGAAAACACTTCTCTTTTTCTTGGAGAAGGGGGTGCAGGGATATCACTAAATGTTTGTTTTATCTTTTGCTCAATATCATTGACATCAATATCTCCCACCACAATTACAGCCTGCAAATCCGGCCGGTACCAGTCTTTATAAAAACGGGTCAGCGTTTCAGGAGAAAAATGTTCCAGGATTTCTTTAGTGCCGATGGGAAGCCTGTCCGCATATTTTGAGCCCCGGTACTGCACCGGCAATGTCTGTTTCATCATTCTTTCATCGGCGCCGCGGCTAAGCCTCCACTCTTCAATCACAACGCCTCTTTCTTTTTCTATTTCCGCAGGATCAAGTATTGCATTATGTGCCCAGTCTTCCAGTATCTGCAGCCCTTTATCTACCAGGCCCGGTTTATCAGTCGGCACAGGAAGAATGTAAACAGTTTCATCAAAACTGGTATAAGCATTCAGGTCAGCGCCAAATTCAACACCGATACTTTGCAGGTAACTCACCAGTTCATTTTTGGGGAAACGTTTGGTGCCATTAAAATTCATGTGTTCCATAAAATGGGCGAGACCGAGCTGGTCATCATCTTCCAGTACCGAGCCGGCATTAACCACCAGCCGGAGCTCCACTCTTTTTTCCGGCAAACTGTTGTGGCGGATATAATAGGTCAGTCCATTTGATAACCTGCCAATTTTCACTTTAGGATCAACCGGCATTAACTGTGTCACGTCTATCTGCGACCAGGCAGCCGGTATAGAAAGAGCTGTTGACAGCAGGTATAACCAGAGTTTTTTAACCACGTGCATACATTTTATTTTGGGAACGTAAATTTATCTATATGCCGTTGCTTGGAAAAATAAAAAACTCCCTTTGCAGAAAAGGGAGTTTTTGCCATTAAATTGAATGGGAATCTATTTTTGAGGGGGTTCCTTATAATTCTTTTCAGCTTCCTTTGCCTTCTCAAAATCAAGTATAACGCCGTTGATACAGTAACGCAGGCCGGTGGGAGGAGGGCCATCATCAAACACATGGCCCAGATGGGCTTTGCAGCGGCCGCATTGCACTTCGGTCCTTTTCATCCCATGTGTGTTATCGGTGGTATAAATAATACTCTCTTTACTTATTGGTTCATAGAAGCTGGGCCAGCCACAGCCACTTTCAAATTTGGTATCGCTTTTAAACAAAGCATTGCCACAGGCTGCGCAATAATAGGTGCCGGTTTCTTTGGAGTTTTCAAATTTGCTGGTCCACGGCCTTTCGGTGCCCTTCATCCGGGCAATGTAAAAGATTTCCTGAGGCAGAATTTTTTTCCATTCATCATCGGTCAGGGATACTTTATTGGTATCCGAGTTGGAATAAACAGGATTCCCTTCCTTTGCCAGGGCAGGGTTCTTTTTGGTTGTATCCATTTTTTCAGAATTGATTTTTGAATTATTGTTTTGCGAATAGCTGCATTGCTGAAGCTGTTGGCAAATGATCAGGATCGTTATGAATTTTATCACTGGTTTCATGTTTATGTCAGGCTGCAGGTACAAATTTACGGCAACTGGTTTTAGGGAGAATGTCTGATTCCCGGCATCAGTTTTTTCTTAACATTTTCACTGCTTTCTTTAATTCTTTCAAAACCCGCGAAGGTTATGTTAAATGTAAGGCCGGTACATTATATTTGTCCATTTACAAGGGTTAGCGACAGCTTATGTTTAATTTAATATTATTTGGCCCGCCCGGGAGCGGAAAAGGAACGCAATCAGATAAGCTGGTGGCGAAATACGGCCTGATTCATCTTTCCACCGGGAACCTGTTGCGGGAAGAAATAGCCGCTAAGACGCCACTGGGACTCCAGGCCAAGGGATTTATGGATAAAGGACAGTTAGTGCCTGATGAAGTGGTAATTGGTATGGTGGATTCTTATTTCGACAAACATAAAGATGCCAAAGGTTTTTTGTTTGATGGGTTTCCCCGTACGGAGGCCCAGGCAAAAGCATTGGATAAATTGCTGGAACTGAAGAAAACAGAAATCAGCAAAGTGCTGCTCCTCGATGTTGATGAAGAAGAGTTGTTAAAAAGGTTAATTCTCAGGGGTAAAACTTCCGGCCGGAGTGATGATGCTGATGAAAATATACAACGTAGCCGGCAGGATGTTTATAAAAGAGAAACCTTACCTGTTGCGGCCTGGTATTCAAAGGCTAAAAAAGTCACCCATGTTGATGGCATGGGAGGGATCAATGAGATATTTGAGCGACTCTGTTCTCAAATTGATAAAAAAATGAAGATGTGAGTAGTGAGTGATGAGTGGGACGACGGTGATCGTGGCCGTCATTCTTATTATGTAAACCGGTAATAGAATTCCTGCAGCATGAGTTTTGAAAAAGAAAATTTTCTCCGCACTAAACTGGTTGCTTATTTGCAACGATTAGACCCTGCCACGCTGCCGCGTTGGGGAAAAATGAATGTACAACAGATGATAGAACATTATGCCGGCGATGCCGTACGAAATGCCAGCGGGAAACTGAAGATTGATAATATTATGACCCCGCCCGGAAACTTAGAAAGGATGCGGGAGTTCATGATGAGTAATAAACCTTTTAAAGAAAATACAAAGAACCCATTGATGGGTGAAGAGCCTGCACCTCTGAGCTATAAAACGGTACAAGCCGCCATTGGCGGCCTGCAGCAGGAACTGATCTATTTTTTTGAAGCTTTTGAAAAGAACCCGGAACTGGTAACACGCAATCCTTTTTTCGGCGACCTGAACTTTGAGCAGAATGTTCAGCTTTTATACAAGCATGCCCTTCATCACCTGCGCCAGTTTGCTGTTGAGCCGCTGACAGTTTAAAATTTTGTCTTTATTAAAGAATCTGCTTTTTGCAAACTGCTATTGATCAGTTCCGTTATTTTACTTCCTTTCAGTTTTTCTCCTGTAAGATATTGAATGCGCAGTTCAACATTATTGACAGCCGAATCAAGATTCATTTCGGTCATCCAGTCATCCATTTGTTTATAGGCATCGTCCAGCTCTGCTGTTGCTTCTTTCAGTTTTGCCTTCAGGACATCCAAAGATGGCTGAATCTTTGAAGGCAGTTTGGCGATGGAATCCATCAGGGTCTTAATTTGTTTTTTCCTTCCTTCTATCCGCATCCAGCCTTTCATTCCTTCATCATGTTCCTTTAGCAGCTCATCATACAGGCTGTCGGCAATTGTCTGGGAGGTTGCTCCATCTTTTCCGCCCAGAACACCCTTGTTACCAGCACTTTTTTTATCTCCGTTCTTGCAGGCAGCAAAAAAAATAAATGACAAACCCAATATAGGTATCAACATCCGTTTCATAAAAAGAGGGTTAATTGTTACATGTGTTCTTCCTTCTCACATTTTTCAACTATCTCGTGAAAGGTGTCATGGAGTTTTGATAATTTTTCTTTCAATGAAGCATCATCTGCTTTGTCCTGTACCATTTTATTGATTTCTTTGGCACCTTTTACCAGGTCTTTCAGGTTTTTCTTAACTGCATTTTGATCATATCCTTCCGGTGCAGTAGAATTTTTCCAGGCAATTGCTTTTTCAAGCATTTCTGCGCTACGGCTGCGGATCGGTTCCAGTTTACCTTCTTCAGAAGGGTGAAAGGTTTTGCTCATCACTTCATGAAAGGCATCAAGCTCCTGCCATTTGGCTTTTTGCTGGGCATGGATCGGCTTTGTAACAGCAACAGCTGCAAAAATCATCAACAAGGACAAAAATTTTTTCATATTTATCTTTTTTAGGGCTTCAAAGATAGGAGCTGAGCCTAATATTTATATGATAAAAATCAATCCGGGTTGTTTTTTAGGAATTCAGGTAATTTCGTTTCAATAATCAACGGTTCGTATGACTAAACTCGAGAATTATATTTCCGGGAAATGGGTTACAGGTGATGGAGACGGCCAGCCCCTTTATAATGCGGTAACTGGAAACCCCATCGCGGCAGCTACTACAAAGGGACTCGATTTCAAAAGTATCGTTGAGTATGGAAGAAGAGTTGGTAATCCTGCTTTGCGCAAAATGACCTTTCACCAGCGGGGAAATATGCTGAAAGCCCTGGCGCTGCATTTGAGAAATCATTTAGACAAATTTTACCGGGTATCCTATCAAACAGGCGCCACCAAAGCGGATAGCTGGGTAGATATTGAAGGTGGGATCGGGAACCTTTTTGCCAATGCCTCATTAAGAAGAAAATTCCCGGACGAAACTTTTTGTATTGACGGCGAAAGCCATAACCTGGGCAAGAACAATACTTTTATGGGAACCCATATCCTTGTTCCCAAAGAAGGAGTGGCTATTCATATCAATGCCTTCAATTTCCCGGTCTGGGGAATGCTGGAAAAGATCGCTGTAAATTTATTGGCGGGAATGCCGGCGATCGTAAAACCTGCAACGGTTACCAGCTATTTAACGGAAGCCGTTGTCAAAGAGATCATTGCTTCAAAGATCTTACCCGAAGGGGCATTGCAATTAATATGTGGTTCAGCAGGCGATATACTGGATCATGTCTCATCCCAGGATGTGGTGACCTTCACCGGATCTGCTTCTACCGGGTTAATGCTGAGATCGAACCCTAGAATTCTGAATGAATCTGTTCCTTTTAATATGGAAGCAGATTCACTGAATTGCATGGTCATGGGTGAGGATGTGGTTCACGGTATGCCGGAGTGGGACATATTTGTAAAAGAGATCAGGAAAGAAATGACACTGAAAGCAGGGCAACGATGTACAGGCGTCCGCAGGATTTTTGTTCCGGAGAATAAAATGGAAGATGTATGGAAAGCCATCGCTTCCTCTTTATCCCAGACAACAATTGGCAATCCGCTGAATGAAAAAGTGAGGATGGGAAGCCTGGCCGGAGAAGTTCAGAGGTCAGAGGTCAGAAGTCAGATAGAGAAACTCCTTGCCAGTTCGCAAATTGTTTATGGTAGCCTGGATAGTGTTCAGGTGATTGACGCAGATCCGGAGAAAGGCGCATTTATGTCACCTGTTTTATTAATGAATGAAAAACCCTTTGCTTCAAAAGAAGTACATGAAGTGGAAGCCTTTGGCCCGGTGAGTACTATTATGCCATATAAAAATTCAGATGAAGCCATTGCATTGAGCAAATTGGGAAAAGGAAGTCTTTGCTCCACGATCGTTACAGCTGACTACAAGCAGGCAAAACAATATGTGATTGGTGCAGCGTCACATCATGGTAGAATCCTGGTGTTGAATAATGAATGTGCCAAAGAAAGTACAGGCCATGGTTCACCTTTGCCATTATTGGTACATGGTGGTCCCGGCCGGGCGGGTGGCGGTGAAGAAATGGGCGGATTGCGGGGAGTAAAACATTATCTGCAACGCACAGCCTTACAGGGATCACCAACAACTATTACGGCAATTACCAATGTATATCAACCGAATGCCAAAGGAAAAGACCCGGGCAAACATCCTTTCAAAAAATATTTTGAAGAATTACAGATCGGTGACCAGATAATAACAGAGAAACGGGTTATCACATCTGAGGATATTGATAAGTTTGCTGATCTGAGCGGCGACCATTTTTATGCGCATATAAAAACCACTGATTTCACCGGGACCATGTTTGAACAGCAGGTAGCGCATGGTTATTTTATCATGAGTTTAGCTGCCGGTTTATTTGTAGACAGCTATGAAAAAAACCCGGTACTGTTAAATTATGGTATTGATGAATTACGCTTTACCAAACCGGTATATCCCGGTACGGAGATTCATATCCGGTTTACCTGCAAGGAAAAATTACCCAATGATAAAAGAATTGTTGAAAAGCCGGTCCCGATAGCTATCGGGATTAAACGGGGCGATGATATTGATAAGGGGATTGTAAAGTGGCTGGTGGAAATGATCGATGAAACCAACGAGGTAACAGGGATAGCCACTATTTTAACCATGGTAGCCAAAAAAAATCAATAATAAAATTCCAGTCATGACAGAAGGATATGTAACAAGAGAATTACACAAGGGTATTGCAACGATAGAATTCTTTCATCCGCAAAGCAATTCATTACCCGGAAAAATTTTGCACGACCTGGCGGTGGCTATTAATCACGCCGGCCATGACCCGGATACCACTGTAATCATTCTTCGTTCCGCCGGTGAAAGATCCTTTTGCGCCGGGGCCTCCTTTGATGAACTGGTTGCTATTAAAACTGAAGCCGAAGGATTAAAATTTTTCAGCGGCTTTGCCCATGTCATTAATGCGATGCGAAATTGCCCGAAATTTATCATTGGCCGCATTCAGGGCAAAACTGTCGGCGGTGGGGTAGGTTTGGCAGCAGCAGTCGATTATGCAGTTGCGACGGATGCAGCAGAAATAAAATTAAGTGAACTGGCGATCGGCATCGGCCCCTTTGTGGTAGGCCCCGCCGTGGAAAGAAAGATAGGTACGGCCGCCTTCAGTGCTTTAGCTATTGATGCTACCGGCTGGCGCAATGCAGAGTGGGCCAAACGAAAAGGCTTGTTTGCCGAGGTACATGAGAATGCCGGCAATATGGAGGAAGCCGTTCAGCGAATTGCACACAATTTATCTCATTCATCGCCGCAGGCTATGGCCGAAATGAAAAAGATCTTCTGGAAAGGGACGGAACACTGGGATACTTTATTAATTGAAAGGGCAAAGATCAGTGGCCGGCTGGTGCTGAGTGAATTTACCAAAAAGGCAATAGAGAAATTTAAGACCAAATAGGCCGCCCCGTTTAGTCCCCCATGATAATGGCCGCTTCCAGAGAGGCGACCTTTTTATTAAAAAGATGAAAGATCAACTCTTTATCATATTTATCATCCTTAACGTTGATATTATATTTTGTTTTGCTGGGTAACCATGTCGTATCATTTACAGGCTCAAACACGGGGCCCATATCAACCGGGTTGTCATCATAGGCTGAAATGATGGTTGATTTTTCATCCCCGATGCCAATGCCTGATGCGGTTTTGCACAGGGGACTGTTCGTTTCTACCCCGGCAAGCTGCATCATTGAGCTATCATCATCGATGTATTGCCGTTCAAAATACAGGGATACTTCTATTTCCTTGTATTTTGCTTTTACCGTGTCTTGCCAGTAGCCGGGAGCATCTTTAATGGCATTAAAATTGAATGACTGGCTCAGCAGTTTTTCCACCTCTGCCTGTGTCATGCCGATCTTCAATTCACCGATGCCATCTTTGCTGATGGTATAACCGGTATTTTCATTTTTTTTATCAGCTTGTTTTGAGTCTGGTTGCTGTTTTTTTTGGTTGCAGCTGAATAATGCAAAACCCAGAAATGAAATAATGAATAAACTTCTCATAGCTTGCAGATTTTTTAAGGTGGTTATGAAGGTAACAAATTTTGGTTATGCACGCCCATATTGCAAATTTTAATAAAAATAATTTCCATGCAACTTGCAGGAAACTTGCTGCGCTGGATGCGGACCTCGCTGCCATCATTCGCAGGTACGGCTACCCGCCTATGTGGACAAGACCGGCTACTTTTCAATCATTGATACTTTTTATCCTTGAGCAACAGGTTTCATTGGCGTCGGCCTATGCGGCTTTTAAGAAGCTGAGAGAGAAGACCGGGTTTGTAACTCCCCCGAAGATCCTTGCATTAAATGATGCAGAACTAAAAGCCTGCTATTTCAGCCGGCAGAAAATAATTTATGCGAGAGAACTGGCCATTGCTGTTCAAAGCAAAACACTCCGGTTAAAAGATCTTTCTGAAAAACAGGAAGAGGAGATACGCCACGAATTAAAAAAAATAAAAGGAATCGGCGACTGGACGGTAGATGTGTACCTGATGCATTCTCTACAACGAACTGACCTGTTTCCTCTCGGTGATATTGCCCTTGTAAATAGTTTGAAAGAGATAAAAAGATTACATCCTCATACCACAAAAGAAAAAATGCTGAAGATCGCTGAACCATGGCGACCCTACAGAACGATTGCGGCGATGATACTGTGGCATAGTTATATTAAGAAACGAGGCATCAGGCTTCAGGGTTAAAAACTATATATTTAATCCCCCGCATACACTGATCGTCTGCCCGGTGATATAAGAACCCATATCAGAAGCGAGAAATAAAGCCACATTCGCAATATCTTCTGCGGTTGCAAAACGCCCCAATGGAATACCCGCTTTGTATTTATCAGCAACTTCCCCTTCTTTTAAATAACTCGTCATATCTGTTTCCACAAATCCGGGAGCAATTGCATTGCAGCGGATGTTGCGGCTTCCCAATTCTTTGGCTACTGATTTTGTAAAACCAATAATACCTGCCTTGCTGGCGGCATAACTGCTTTGTCCTGCATTGCCTATTTCACCAATAATGGAACTCATGTTGATGATAGAACCTGATTTAGCTTTCATCATTGGGCGGATAACCTGCTTGGTCATGTAGAATACACTGTTCAGGTTTACCTGTATCACATCATTCCATTGCTCCGGCGTCATGCGGAGCAATAAATTATCTTTTGAAATACCTGCATTGTTTACACAAATATCTACGGTGCCAAATTCTTTCAGCACATCATTTACAAAGGCTTCGCATTGTGCAAAATCACCTGCATTGCTTTTGTATGCCTTACATCTTGTGCCTTGTGCCCTGATCTTTTCTTCCAATGCCTCCGCCCTGGCGGAGCTGCTGTCACTTACATAAGTAAATGCCACATGGGCGCCATGCTCAGCAAATTTTATAGCAATTCCTTCGCCGATGCCACGGGCAGCGCCGGTGATGATGGCAACTTTTCCGTCAAGTAATTTCATGGTGATTTATTTATTGGCAAATGTAGCTTTATTCATTTGCAGAATTTCTTCCACCAGGTTTCTTTCATTGCTGAGCCTTGGCACTTTGTGTTGACCACCCAGTTTCCCTTTGCTGCGCAACCATTCTGTAAAAATTCCTTTTCTTAATGAATGAATAATTGGTAAACGCAGGGCGATGTCTTTATACCGCTTGGCCTCATAATCACTGTTGCTGTTTTTTAATGCAGCATCCAGTTCCCTGCTAAAGACATCCAGGCTTGCGGGTTCTTTTTCAAACTCGATCAGCCATTCATGAGCGCCGTTGGAAGTTTCCGAAAAATATACAGGCGCTGCGGTATAATCATTCACAACGGATCCCGTTTTTTCCGCAGCAACAGCAATCGCCCTGTCCGCATTGTCAACGATCACCTCTTCGCCAAATGCGTTTATATAATGTTTCAACCTGCCGGATATTTTTATGCGGAAAGGTTTCAGTGAAGTGAACTGAACGGTATCTCCCAACAGGTATCTCCACAGTCCGCCGTTGGTACTGATGACCGGAGCATAATTCCTTCCCAACTCAACATCCTGCAAACTGATCGTCTGCCGGTTCTTTTTCCCATATTCACTGACGGGCATGAATTCTATAAAAATGCCATGATCAGTGAACAGCAGCATTCCATCTTCACCGGGGATATCCTGCGCTGCTATAAAACCTTCACTGGCATTATACATTTCCAGGTAATTAATTTTCTTGCCAATGAGTTTCTGAAACTGTTCTTTATAGGGTGTAAAAGAAACACCGCCATGCATAAACAATTCCAGCGATGGCCACACTTCACTTATTGTTTTTTTGCCGGTTATATTCAGGATACGTCTGAATAAGACCATGGTCCAGGTAGGAACACCGGATACAGATGTTACTTTTTCTTTGATCGTACTGGCTGCCAATTTTTCAATCTTGCTTTCCCATTCATCCATTAACGCAATACTGAGATCGGGAGTCCTTAACCAATGCCCCCAGAAAGGAGTGTTTTGGAGCAATACAGCGCTGAGATCGCCATACTGCACTTCATTGTTCATAGGATTAATATTGTGGCTGCCGCCAATGACCAGGCCTTTCCCGGTGAGTAATTCAGAATCAGGGTTATACTGGTAATATAAGGTCAGCACATCTTTGGCTGCCTTAAAATGGCAGTCTTCCAGGCTTTCATGACTGATGGGAATAAACTTGCTTTTATCGTTGGTCGTGCCGCTGCTTTTGGCAAACCAAAAGATGGGAGTGTTCCATAAAATATTCTGTTCACCGTTCATGATGCGCTGAATGTAGGGTTTAATATCATCGTATTCATGAATGGGAACGGCCGCTTTAAAATCACGGACGTTGAACAGGTTGGAGAAATTATACTTTCTCCCAAACTCGGTGTATTGTGCCGAGGTAACGAGATCCTGTAATACTTCCCGCTGTGCATCCAATGGATTATTCCTCCAGGCTTCGATTCGCCAGAGGCGACTTCGGACAAGGGATGATATGGCGGGGCTGAGCAGCTTCATTGCTGAAGGGAAAATAGAAAAATTAATGAACAGGTAAAAATTTAGTGCCCTGAAGCTTCTCCTGCTTTGATGGCTTCTTCGTGAAGATAATCTTTCCGTTTCAGTTCAAAATTTCTTCCGAGATATAATCGCCGGACATCTTCATCTGCCGCCAGTTCTTCGGCCGTACCATGTTTGAATATTTTTCCTTCAATGAGTAAATAAGCCCTGTCACAGATAGAGAGAGTTTCTGTTACATTATGGTCGGTTATAAGAACACCAATGTTTTTATATTTCAACCTGGCAACAATAGCCTGGATATCCTCTACCGCGATCGGGTCAATGCCGGCAAAGGGTTCATCCAGCAAAATAAATTTCGGATCAACTGATAATGCCCGGGCAATCTCCGTTCGCCTCCGCTCACCCCCGCTTAATACATCGCCATTATTTTTGCGGA
This sequence comes from Chitinophagaceae bacterium, assembly GCA_041486045.1. Taxonomy (GTDB): domain Bacteria; phylum Bacteroidota; class Bacteroidia; order Chitinophagales; family Chitinophagaceae; genus JJ008. The sequence goes on from JBGPKR010000048.1 coordinate 13,230, forward strand.
CATGCTGCAGCCTCAATTCATTCAGCAATAATTCCAGTTTATCTTTTTGCTGTTGTTTGGAAAGTTTGGTCATTTCCAGGATGGCGGCAATATTATCCTCCACACTCAGCTTACGGAATACGGAAGGTTCCTGCGGCAGGTATCCAATGCCCATCTGTGCCCGTTTGTACATTGGAAGCTGAGTGATATCTTCATTATTCAGGAAAACACGGCCTTCGTCAGGTTTGATCAACCCTACCACCTGGTAAAATGATGTTGTTTTGCCGGCGCCATTGGGCCCAAGCAAACCGACAATTTCTCCCTGTTTTACTTCAAATGAAACCTGGTTGACAACCGTGCGGTTGCCATATTTTTTTACAAGGCCCTTTGTCTGGATGGTAACAGGCATAGGCAGCAAAAATAAGCTATCAATGGGTCAGGCCGTTAAAAAAAGACTTTATAACAATAGCACTTCGAGCGGTCAGACACTTTTTAACGTGGTTTTGACTAATGCCCCTGCATTGTTAGCTTTGCACACTTATGAAGGTCATTGAACATATTAACGCAGCCAAAGACACCCTGATCTCTTTTGAAATACTGCCTCCATTAAAAGGAAAAGGCATTACAGGCATTTATCATCACCTTGATCCTTTAATGGAGTTCAAGCCCGCGTATATCAATGTTACCTATCACCGCAGTGAACATATATTTAAAAAGAAAGCTGATGGCAGTTTTGAAAAAGTCGTGATACGTAAGCGACCGGGTACAGAAGCCATTTGTGCCTCTATTATGAACAAGTATAACGTAGATACTGTTCCTCACCTGATCTGCGGTGGGTTCTCGGTCCAGGATACGGAAGATGCACTATTGACTTTAAGTTATCTTGGTATTGACAACGTATTGGTGCTTCGTGGCGATGCAGCGAAAAATGAAACAGCTTTTGAGCCTGAGCCGGGGGGACATAAATATGCTATTGATCTTTTAAAACAAGTGGTCAACCTGAATAAAGGGATTTTCCTGGAAGAGGAATTAAAAGGAACCAGCGGCACCACTTTTTGTGCAGGAGTGGCTGGTTACCCGGAAAAGCATTTTGAAGCGCCAAATATGCAGACCGATCTTTTGTATTTAAAGAAAAAAGTTGAGGCGGGCGCCGAATATATCGTTACGCAAATGTTTTTTGACAATAAAAAATTCTTTGCTTTTGAAAAACAATGCCGGGAGGCAGGGATTACGGTTCCGATTATTCCGGGGTTGAAACCGATCACTTCAAAGAAACAGCTTAGCATTATACCACGCACATTTTATGTAGATATTCCTACCGATCTTTCCGGGGAAATATTAAAATGCAATGAGGATTCCGATGTTGAAAAGGTAGGTACTGAATGGTTACTGGCCCAATCAAAAGAACTAAAATCAGCAGGTGTTCCCGTTCTTCATTATTATACACTGGGTAAGCCGCAAGTGGTGGTGGATGTGGTAAAGGAGTTGTAGAGAGAGGTCCGAAAGTCCGGACTTACTTCGAAATAGCAGCAAGCACATTTTCATCGATCACTACCGGAAATTTCTTTTTCAGCACCTCGTTCCACTGTTGCTCCAATTCTTCCTGGTAATCATTTATCACCAGCCCTTTTGCTTCATTAAAGCTGCGCTGAGTTGATTGCGGGTAAACTTTTAAAATGTAAGCAAAGGATGCTGTGTTATCAGTTTTATTCAGCAGCACGGTCGTTATCATCCCGGCTTTAGGTATCATCATATTCAGGTTGGGTAACTGGCTCCATTCATACCTGGATGAATCAACTACAATTTTCTCGGTGTATGTATCAGCAACTTTCCGCCAGCCAACCGGATCTTTTTTCAGCTCCTCATAAGCTGTTTTGGCGATCGTTTCATCTGAGCAAAAAAATACAACCGCATCGGCGCTTTGTTTCCACAGGTAGTTATTTTTATTTTTTTCATACAGGGCCATCAGGGCAGCGCTGTCGCTTTGTGCTTTGTTCCATATTTCCTGCTGCATGATCTCAAAAAACAGGTTACCATCTTTAAACTCCTGCATCTGGTCGCGGAATTCTTCATTAAAATCTTCCAGGTGGTCCCTGTAATAATTGATCATGGAAAACTGTACCCATTCTTCCCGTACCTGTTCATGAGGCTTGGGGCCGGTTCCGTCCTGCTTATACCGGTACGTGTTGGCATAGTTTACCCAGGCGGTTGCATTATAAATGGAATCACCGATACTAAACATAGGGGTGCTGGCAATAATAGTACGGCCGATGGGCAGCATGGGTTTCAGGTCAAGCACACTATCAGACATATTCCAAAGCGCCGCATCATCATAAGGGTATTTTTTATAACCGGCTTTTGCTATCACCTGTTTGTAGATAAAATCACGGGACGATTTCCAGCGGTTATCAGTCATGATCCGTTGCTGCAGGTCCTGCATATTGGATTTATCATTGGCATCAGTAACGACAGGCTTTAATGAAATTCGTTTTACAATATGCCAGCCATGTGTAGTGAGAAAAGGTTTGCTGACAGCGCCGTCTTTGGGTAATGACCATAACACATTTTCAAAAACCGGGTCATATTGGCCAACCCCGATATCAGGCATAACGCCACCTGCTGCTCCACTGATATAATCATTGCTGAAGGCAGAGGCGAGGTGGTTAAAATTTTCACCGGCCATGATTTTTTTATACAATGAATCGGCCCTGGAGGCAATTTGTTTTTTAGCTGCTTCATCTGAACCGGGGGGAATGGCTAATAAAATTTGCTGTGCCTTTATTTTACCAACTGCTTTTCTTTCACCCGAATTTTTGAAAATATGGTAACCAATTTTTGAACGGACAATGGACGAATACCTGCCAACGGAAGTAGCATAGATGACATTTTCAAATTCGTAAGGCAGGGTCAGTACCGTGATGTACCCGAGGTCGCCATTATTGTTTTTAACAGAAGGGTCATCTGAATTTTGTTGTGCTACCAATGAAAAATCATCTCCTTTCTGGAGACGCTGCCACACTTCGTCTCTTTTTTTCTGTGCGGCCACCGTGTCGATAAAACCACTTACATTCCTGAATGAAATAAAAATATGAGACACGTGTATGTCTTTCAAACTGCGCTGAAAAGCTTCTTTGGTAAGATGATCGGCCATTTCAGGATCGGTCATGTAAGTTTCTGCTATCTGCGTACGGAGATTTTCTACTTCAGTTTTTATCTGCGGCAGCGTATCATATCTTCTTTCATATGCCTCCTGGATCTTTAACCGGGATTTTATATACAGATCAAGATAATCACTGATGGCTTTGGCCTTGTTTACAACCGGCCGGGAATTATTCTTATTATAGGCACGCAGAAAATCTTTTGCCCCAACGGAATATTTGCCATAAGTAAAAAGTGTTTGTGCTGATGCTGTAAGCATCATAAAACAGGTAATGACAGCAATCAATGGTTTTTTGTTCATATTCCTTGTTTCTTATTGCTTATAATTTGTAATGTTAAGACCGGACTGAAGTTCCGGTAACCAGCAACCAGCAACTTTCTTACTGTCCCTTCACTTTCAACTGCCACACTTCGTCAATCTGCTGGTAAGTCAGTTTTTTAGCAACGATCCGTTTTTCTTTGTCCAGCAAATATAATGTGGGGAAAGTAAGGACATCGTAAAGCTGCGAATAACCGGGAATGCCGGCATCGATCCGGGCTTTATCATCTGCCTTTGAATAATACACATTTGTCCATTCCTGCAAATGCTGTTCCCTGATAAAATCCAGCCAGTCTTTTTTACTGCCATCCGTTTCTTTTGCTACTGTAAATATTTTTAGCCCGGCTGCTTTCCATTTCGCCTGGTAAAAAGAATCCAGCTTGGGCAGCACTTCTTTGCAATGGCCACAGGCGGGATCCCAAAATGCCACAATCGTATAATCGGCTTTTAATTCATAAAGCGATATTGTTTTGCCGGCTGTATCAGGTAATTCAATATCAGAAGCAGGATTGCCCATGATGTTTGCCATTAAACTATAGGCCCGGTCAGTGATCATTTTGCGGCCTTTGTCATTGAGCCAGGGATAATTTTTCTGGGCAAAATATTTTTCAAACAGGTGTACAAAGATGGCGTCTTCCCACATGTATTTCTGGTTGAGATAGCGATTGACAAATTTGATGAGCAGGAACCTTGTCATCTCTTCGTTAATGCCTGCAGTCCCGAGCATCCAGTCCATTTCTTTAATGATCGAATCCTGGTGCGGCACTACAAGCTGGGCAAAGTATTTATCCAGTTTTTCTTCAAATAAAGTGGTATAAGCCAGCCGGCCATCCCAGAAATTGACCCCATCCCAGTAATGTTTTTTGTAAAAATTGTATGAATCAAGAGAATCTGTTTTATTCGTTGGTTCTTTCAAACGGCCTGTCAGCTGCGGTTCCCGCATGGTGATTAACAAGGCACTGAGAAGATTGGAAGGATTCTTTTTGATCATTTCTTCCCGGAATTTCATTACCTCTTTATCCAGCCGGATCAGTTCTTCTTTCCAGTGAGCAGAATCTTTAGCGGTAACAGCTTTTTTCAATTGTTCCTGTGCTGCCGTTATTTCTTTTCCCGAAATGACCATGTGTTGCTGGTAGCCGTTGAATTCGATGTTGTCAGGGGAGTTAATGAACTTTACGCCTTTACTGATCGTAACAGTATCGGCGATCACAGAAAATTTTTGTTGTTTATCTATCAATATTTCAAAAAAACCAGTCTTATTGGGATAGCCGATCAGGTAAATACCACCCTGCAATTTTTCAGTTCCCTTAAATACCGCTTCGCTTTTATCATTCAGCATGGCGGAGTCAATAATGGGATAGGATTTGCCAAAATAATGGCCGAGGTATATGTATTGCTTTTTATAGGGCTTAAAAGTTACTTTGATCTCGTAACCGGTTTGTGCGAAAACAGCAAAGCCCGTCAGTAATTTCAGTGAAAGTAAAAATCGTTTCATAAGTCAGAATGAAGCCTGCAAAGATAAGCCCTGAAGTTTAATTGTTTAAGATGTTTAAAAAGTTTAAAAGGTTGTTTGGACACCCTGACTTCTGAAACTTTTGGAACATATTGAACCCCTTGAACTTATTTTTGCTCTATGCCCCGTAAAAAGAAAAAAAATACCATTCTGGAACAAATACTCATAGAGGATTTTGCTGCAGAAGGTAAGTCCCTGGCCCGTTGGAATGGAAAAGTAGTGTTTGTGGAAAGAACCATTCCGGGAGATGTGGTGGATATATTCCTATATAAAAATAAAAAGGACTGGGCCGAAGGTTACCCGCTGACATTTCATCAATTGTCACCCGAAAGGGTTACTCCTTTTTGCGAACATTTTGGCGATTGCGGCGGCTGCCAGTGGCAGATGGTAGCATACGAAGATCAATTAAAGTTCAAGCAACAACAGGTGAAGGATGCTTTGCAACGAATAGGGAAAATACCCCTGCCCGAATTTTTACCCATCATAGGTGCAAAAGAGGATCGCTATTATAGAAATAAACTGGAATATACTTTCGGTACGATGAAGTACATACCGGAAGCAGAATATCATAAAGCCCCCCTAAGTCCCCCGCAGGGGGGGACTTCCGAAGAGTCTTCAACATCAAAAACACTTTCCAATATTGAAGACTCTAAAGCCCCTCCTTGTGAGGGGTTTGGGGAGGCTCTTTCTTCGGGGGGTGGGGGGGCAGGTGCGGTAGGTTTTCATGCCAAAGGCCTGTTTGACAAAGTGGTTGACATTACTCGTTGTCATTTGCAACCCGAACCCTCTAATGAAATCCGGGAAACGATCCGTGAATATGCCCGGGTAAACAATTTATCGTTCTATGATGTCCGTCATCATACCGGCTATTTGAGAAATATACAATTGCGAATTTGCAGCAGCGGTGAAGTAATGGCCAATATAATCGTGGCAGAAGATGATCATGAAAAAACAGGAAAGTTATTACAATACCTGCAGGAGAAAATTCCTTCTGTCACAACATTATTATATACAATCAATACAAAATGGAATGACAGCCTGCATGATCTCGAACCTGTTACTTATTATGGTAAAGGGTTTGTAATAGAAAAGCTGGAAGATTTTCTATTCAAGATCGGGCCCAAATCTTTTTTTCAAACCAATACCTCCCAGGGAGAACGGTTATATAAAGTGGCCCGGGACTTTGCCGAACTGACGGGAAAGGAGATCGTGTACGACCTGTATTGCGGTACGGGCAGCATCGGCATTTTTGTAAGTAAGAAAGCAGGCAAAATTATCGGGGTGGAAATGATAGAAGCCGCGATTGAAGATGCCCGGGAAAATGCTGCGATGAATAATTTAACATCTGCTGAATTTATTACCGGGAATGTAATTGATATTTGTAATGATGAATTTTTTGAAACACATGGCAGACCCGATACCATCATAACCGATCCGCCCCGGGCCGGCATGCATCCGAAGCTGGTGAATAAGATACTTGAAATAGCAGCACCGGTCATTGTATATGTAAGCTGTAATCCTGCCACGCAGGGCAGGGACCTGAATTTATTAGGTGAGAAATATGAAGTAACCCGGGTGCAGCCCGTGGATATGTTTCCCCATACACATCATATTGAGAATGTGGTTCAGCTAAAACTTAAAAATCGTTAAAGACAGAATTTTGAACCAGCCCTGATTGTAATTACAGTTAATTTTGCCCAATGAGTAATTTTCGATTTACCCGTGTGGACCGTTTCCCGCCGGTGGTAAAAAACCTTATTATCATCAATGTACTGGTATTTGTTGCGCAGGCCATTTTCGATCAGCAATTTCAACTGACAGAAAAATTAATTCTCCGGCCGGTCATTTCAGGTGAACTGAATCATGCATTGGCCCTGATCAGCCCCGGTGAACATATTCCGCAATTTCAGCCTTACCAGGTTTTCACACATATGTTTGCGCATGCCCCTTTCCCGATGATCTATCATATTTTGTTCAACATGTTTACCTTATGGATGTTTGGCAGGGTACTTGAAAATGTATGGGGGGCTAAACGATTCCTGTTTTTTTACCTGGCATGTGGTATCGGCGCTGCCGCATTACATCTTTTGATGCAGTATATCCGTTGTGAGCAATTACTTCATGCTATCCAGGCAAGCGACCAGGCCGGGGTTTATAAATACAGCGGAGCTTTAGCCGGCGCACTGGGTGCTTCCGGGGCCATTATGGGCATTATGGCAGCATTTGCTTACTTATTCCCCAATACAGAGTTATATATCATGCTGATCCCTGTTCCTGTAAAAGCCAAATGGGCCATGCTGGGGTTGGCAGCGATTGATCTTTTTGGCGGGGTTGCAAAAATCAGCGGAGACAACCTGGCACACTTTGCCCATCTCGGCGGGGCACTGACGGGATTTATTATTGTATTGATCTGGAACAAAACCAACCGTAAAACGTTGTATTAAGAAAGTCATCCCGATAACTATCGGAAAGGTCATATCTGTCATATTAGTCAGATAGTGTTCCTTTGTATTGACTCATTTAACTTATATGACCTATATGACTTTTATGACTTAATTGACCTTGTATGCCTTACTCTGAACATAAATATAAACAAAAAATATCCCTGGGACAAAGCGGCAACAACCTGATGACGCTGATCGCCATTTGCCTTGTTATGTTTGTTGGCCTTGCTTTTATGAAAGCTGTCTGGTATTTCAGGTATCCGAAAGAAGAAGCCCTCAATTTCTTCAATAAAGATATACTGAGCTTGTTTACCCTGCCTGCTGATTTTAATAAGATGATGAGCCGGCCATGGACCATCATCACCCATATGTTTGTTCATGATAATATCTGGAAAATATTTGCCAACATGCTCTGGTTATGGTGCTTTGGTTATATCCTGCAGGATAGAAGGGGCAACAAAAAAATTATTCCTGTTTTTGTTTACGGTGCATTGGGCGGAGCCATCGCTTTTATCCTGGCTTATAATCTATTACTATCATTGCATGCGCAGTTACCATTTGCCAATGCCATTGGAGCTTCATCAGGAGTAATGGCCCTGGCGATCGCTACAACAATGTTATCGCCGGGCTACCGCATCTTTCCTTTGATCGGCGGGGGTATTCCTTTGTGGGTATTAACAGCGTTTTACATTATCTCGGACCTGGCCAGCATTTCTTTCAGTGACACGGGATACCTGATTGCCCATATTGCCGGGGCGGCTACCGGGTTTTTGTTTGTCTTTTTTTTACAAAAGGGGTTTGACTGGAGTAAATGGATGATTAATTTCTTTGATTGGGTGAATAACCTTTTTAATCCGGATAAACCAAAGAAAGGGAAAAATACAAAAGA
>JBGPKR010000049.1:0-21418 GCA_041486045.1 Chitinophagaceae bacterium
CACCACCCTGATAAACACTACAACAGAGTATTCATAAGTTCCATCCATATCCACGATCTTAAGCCGGTAATAATATTCGGCATTAGCAGCGCTTACAGCGTCGCTATAATTATAGGTTGTTTCGGCCTGGCTGTTGCGGGAAGTAAAGGTCTTTACGGTCTGATAGTTGACGCCATCAGTACTTCTTTGCAACTCGTATTTATCAAGATCCTGCTCCTGTGATACGGTCCAGTGCAATTGATTAATTGTTCCTGCATTAGAACCAGCAAAACTGACCAATCTTACAGGAAGTGTTGAACCATTAAAGAGATCGCTTCTGAAAACACCTTTACCATGTGTTGCAGCAACTATTTTATTATCAGAAGTTATTTGCAGATCCATTATCAGTGTAGCATCAGTTAAGCCGGTGCTGAAGTCAATCCATGAGTTTCCACGATCAGAGCTAACATATACGCCAAAATCGCAACCCGCATAAATGATTTTTGAATCAAGCGGGTCAAACACAATGGCATTAAATGGAACATCCGGCAGTATACTATTAATCCTGCCGCTGCCACCGATCCCTCCCTGCGGTACCCAAACAGTACCAGCTCCGGCACTGGCATTACCCGTTACATACACATGCGCTGTTCCGAAGCCTCCCAATACAACAAAAACGCTGTCATCATTTGTCGGGCTGATGGCTATATCCATTACAAACCGGTCGGGCAAATTGCCTTTGATACTTGTAAACGGAGTTGCGCCTGTTGTTGTTCTTAAAAGATTCGGTTGCCCGGTAATTATAATATTGTTCACATCATTATCTGATTGTGCAAATGGTGATGTAGATACATAAACTTTATTTTGATTGGTAGGAGAAACTGCTATGGCGATTCCTGTTTTGTGTTGTGCTTCGATATAATTGGTAGCTGAAGCCCATGCATCGTTGGTCCAGTTGGCGCCCCCATCAACACTTTTATGAAGATTATCTGAAGCCAGGTATACTATGCTCGAATTGGATTTGCTGTATGCCAATGGTGCTACAAAGGCAGTACGGGAATCGGCCACGAAACCCCAATAGCTTGTAACACTGGCGCCGCCGGTTCCTCCGTTTGTTGATCTGTACAGCTGTTTGGCATCACGGCTAACTAATATATTATTGTGATTACTCGGGTCAATAGCACAGCATGTCCCATCACCACCTGCCCAGCTTACCTGGTTCCATTGTGTTCCATTATATAATACCTGTCCATTATCCTGCAAGCCTCCGATCATCCTGTTCGGGGTAGCCGGGTTACTGGAAACTCCCAATGATGCATAAAACTGCGTGGCATTTAATCCTGTGTTTATGGCACTAAAAGAGACTCCCCCATTTGTAGTTTTAAATATACCTCCATCACAGCATATATATACCCTGCCCCTGTTAACAGGGTCAAATTTAATATCATGAACGTCGGCATGAACACCACCTATAGCGGTACGTGTTGAAGTGGATACGCGGTACCTGTAACTGCTAACTCCTCCAAACATTATTGAATCCGTAGCAAAAGGATTAATTGCAACAGTATGCGCTACCCAAAATTGATAAGAAGAATGGCTGGTAGTGGTGGCAACTGCCCAAGTCGCTCCAAAATCAGCTGATTTGTATATTTCATTGGGTGATCCGGATGAACTAACTCCTATACTTGCCATCATCACACCTGCACCTACATTGTCTATATTAATATATCCTTCAAAAGAAGCCGGGAGACCCGCGGCTATTTTTGCCCAGGTTGGTGAAGCATTATTTCCGTTTGTTGTTCTGTAAATGCCTTTATCGCTATTTACCATATTTCCTATGGTAGCCACAATCTGGTTTGTGTTGGAAGGATTGATGGCCACATCTTTTACATAAATCTTAGAAAGTATCACACTCCAGTTCGTTCCGTTATCTGTTGAACGGTACAAACCATCTGTGGCACAGGCATAAATAGTATTACTGGTTGTGGGGTCAAACACCATGGACTGAATAGCGAACATCTCGGCAGTGTTTTTAGTCAGTACTTGTGACCATGAAGCGCCGCCATTTGTACTTTTTATAATTCCAATGCCATATGTTCCTCTTGTCTTCCATACATTAAACCCGATATTCGAAGTATCAATCCGGCATACTTCACCGGTTCCGGCATAAATAATATTTGAATTAGAAGGATCAACGAGAATGGATGAAACGCCAAGTACATGCATACCTGTTGTGACATTTGCCCAGCTTGCACCTGCATTGGTTGATTTCCAAATACCGCCGCTGGCAGATCCCGCCCATAAGTTATTTGTATTGTTTGGATCGATAGCTATACACAGAACTCTTCCGGCAATTATTGCCCCACCATTATCAACAGATTGGCCGAGTGATGTCCAGTTGGAAAATGAATTGCCCCGGTACATTTCTGTTTTTGTTTTGATCCTTTTTACCTGTTCCCAGGCCTGCTGGTATTTTGCATCCAGGTTATAAGGATTAGGATAGGCCTTGCTCTGGAACCACATGCCCATTTGCTTATCGATGCCGGACTCTTCTTCTTCCTCTTCCTCATTTTCTCCTTCTCTGTATTGCTCTTCCTTTTCTGATCCTTTGCCTACGGTTTTTTGATTGATGGCAAAGTAACTCGTTGCCGAAAAAGCTATTCCCAGAAGTAAAATAAATGGTTTTTTCATGATAGTGGATATTAGTTAGGATAATGAGATAATCGTCATAATAACAACTGTTGCTTTTTTCATGGCAGCTGTTATGTTTCAGATCAGTTTATTTATTTATTATAAGTTTTTTATTTACAACTTCATTATTAGTTACAACCTGCACTATGTAGGTACCGGCCGGCCATTGATAAGCCGGTAAATCAATAACTGCATTACCATTTATAATTACGTCAACATTATATATAGTTCCCCCCTGCCAGTTTATCACCCTGATCTTTGCATCTGCAGCAGTGCTACGTTGCAAACTGATCCTTGCTGTATTCGTTGCAGGGTTAGGGGATATCAGGACATCTGTTCCGGAATTTTTAATGGTCACTGTCCTTATATCACTGAATTTTATGCTTCCCGAACTGATCATTTTAAGCCGGTAATAAGAAGTGCCGGCCAGGGGTTGATCGTCCCCGGATTCATAATTATTTAATCCGGCAGTTGCTTTCGGTTCAACAAAACCAAGATGCTGCCAGTTCCTGGAATTACAGCTCCTTTCTATTTCATAGGCTACAAAACCGGGATCTTCATTTGCTTTCCAGGTTAATTTAACTGTTTTATTGTTTTCTACTGTTGCATCAAAAGCAAGTAAGTTAACTGCCAGCGGAAAATTATCAACAATTATGCGATAATCTTCCACTTCACCACTGTTATAATAACCATTCATATTTGCAGATGTCATTCCATTAGCAGCAGATGTCAGCCTGACTCTTAAATAAGTGAATGAGCCATTAGGCAGTGGTGAAACAATACCTGACCAGAATAACCAAAATGACTGGCTGGATGTGCTGCTGGGTACATTGATTGGTGTAATTGCTTCGCTGGCATCAAAGACCCCGTCACCACCATAATCAAACCAGGCAATTAAAGTTGCCGCAGCGCCACTATGATTATATACTGAAACCTGTACCAAATAAGCGTTAGTGGATGGGTCAAAAACCGAGACAGAGGCAATCCCGTCCTCATCGCTTCCATCCCCATCAGCTAATGCTGATGGTACCTTTACAAATTCCCTGTCAAAAGTTGCCCCGATCCGCATTGTAGTATCCATTTCATGTGTAGCCGGGTCAGAAGTGCCGGGATCATAGGTAGCTGGTGCATCCCCAAAGTCTGTCTTGGTTTTAAAAGGCCCCGTAGCATCCCCGGAATTTCCTTTTGTGGAACCAATAATGGTACCTACGGCCCAATCCGGTGAAAAATTAGCAGGCGTTGTACCTGTTATTTTTCTTTTTGGCCCCACAGATCCAGCGCCATTATACACTCCGATCGAATCATAGACCCAATACAGGTTACCAGCCCATGTGACGGCTGCCTGGCGGGGTGTATTATTAGATGGCATTGCTGTATAATCCTGGAGCATGACACCCGTCTGCATATCAAAGTGATAATAATCATCCTGCGCAATATTACCTGCGCCATCAAAATTGTATAAAACCCCGTCATTAGCTGCAAAATCATTCCAGTCGTGTAACCGGGTTCCTATTCCATTATCAGCCGGTGTGGCCCACACCTGGCAGGATTTAACAGGGTTGTTGGACCCATCAAAATCAATCCTCCAGATGATTGTTTCCCGGTTTGAATTATTTCCTGAATTATTTCCTTCTACTCCAAAATATAAGGCCCCGTCATAAAATGAGGAACCGCCGGATTCAACACCTCCGTCAAAAGTTGGGATTCCTAAAGTGTTTACATCAGTGGCCAATGAAGCATCGATCGCCTCTGTATTATAATCCCACCTTCTTAGCGTACGGGTATTATATGCTTTTGTACCAAAATCATGAACATAATACAGGTAATGATTTCTATGATCGTAGCCGAGGCCGTTTAAAAACTTTGGCGCATTGGCATCTGCTCCCAGGTTACCTGAAAATAAAAACTTCCCCCTGCCTGTAGCTGTATCTATATAAGAAACAGAATTGGAATCAGGCGTAGCCAGTATAAATGTGGGCTGGCCGGTGAATGGCCTGGCATCTATAAAATAATTAGTAGTAAAGGTTTTATTTACACAGGCACTGATATCGGATAGCCAGAAATCACCGGCCGTACCTCCCAGCGTGATGATAATCGTTTTAACTCCGGTAACTCCCCCGGCAATACTTATATTTAGTGTTCCCCTTGTGTCATTATTTGCATCAGCATTTCCATCTGCCGTTCCTACAGCTGTTACTGTACCATTCCCGACAATTATCACACGACCTGCCGTTACTACCGCCATATTAATAATAAGCGCCGCGGGTACGGAATTTGTTGCTGTTACCGTAGCTACCTGGTTAACATCAATATCATACAAGCTGAACTGTACATTTTTAACCAGCGTATCAAATGTAATGGTAATAGTACCGTTATTAGCATATTGCACATCAGCTCCAACACCGAAAGATCCTAACTCTGCAGTATTGGTAATATTTTCACCAAGTGTACAGGCTATGCCCCCGGCATAAGCTATGGTAAAACGATTGGTACCAATGGCAAACGCCTGGTTAGCGGCCAGTGCCGCCGGTACCCCGGGATAATTTGCAGTAGGAACATAATTACCTGCATTAACCAGGTAATCCAGCCAATCCCAATTGGTTTGAGCCGCAGTCCAGCCAATAGGACATTGAGCCTTTAATCCTGTAGTATTGAATGATAATAACAGAATTAAAAATAATGGTATGTTTATTAATCGTTTTAACATCGGATTGGATTTAATCGCTTCAATAGGACCGGGATTTTTGTTTACACTAATCAAATTGTTTTTACTTTTTTTGCCGGCTTCAGCATGAAAAAGATTGAAGAAATGAACAACTGGTTAGCGGGAAAACAGCTTTTTTTACGCCGGGCTTTTAAGTTTTTGGATGAAATGGTTATTTTTCATTGGTACGTGATTTTATATAAATTCACTTATGGTTTTTCGGATACTAAAGTGAGAGTTTTTACTTAGAAATACAACCCCATCGTAAACTTTCATGCTAAAAAAAGTACTAATACTTTGCCTTATCGTAAATGATACAGGAATTAGGGTATTAACTGCAATAAAACTGCCGCCGGGAAAATCATTATTTTTACCGCCAATTAAAAACTATGAGCCCAACAAAACCCATTATCGGTATTTCCTGCGGTGACCTGAACGGTATCGGTATCGAACTGATCATCAAAGCCTTTTCAGATAACCGTATCCTGGAGCTGTGCACCCCGGTGATATTTGCCTCCAACAAATCCATTAACTTTTACCGGAAATCTGTGCCGGAAATCAATTTTAATTATCAAAGCACAAAAGATTTTAACCGTATCAATGCCAAACAGGTGAACATTTTTAACTGTTGGGAAGAAGAGGTAGCAATTAATCCGGGGCAACTGAGTAATGAAGCGGGGAAATATGCCGTTCTCTCTCTGCAAACCGCTGTTGCGGCTTTAAAACAAAAACAAATTGACGGGTTGGTTACAGCCCCCATTCACAAGAAAAATATCCAGTCTCCAGAATTCAGTTTTACAGGCCACACCCCTTATCTCAAAAATATCTTTGGCGTTAATGATGCGGCGATGATGCTATGCGCCGGCAACTTCCGGGTGGCCTTAGTTACAGAACATGTGCCCGTATCTGAAATCACCAGACACATCATCAAAGAAAAAATTATCAGCAAGCTGAACATCGTTTATCAAAGCCTGCAAAAAGATTTTGGTATTGATAAACCCCGGATTGCTGTTTTGGGATTAAACCCGCATGCCGGCGATGAAGGCCTGATCGGCACTGAGGAAGAAACCATTATCAAACCGGCCATCAAAGAAGCAAAGAATAACAATATGCTGGTGGTGGGGCCTTACAGCGCCGATGCTTTTTTTGCCCGCCGGAGCTTTGAAAGGTTTGATGCCGTATTAGCGATGTACCACGACCAGGGCCTGATTCCTTTCAAAGCACTGGCAATTAGTGACGGAATAAATTATACAGCGGGGCTACCGGCAGTAAGAACCTCTCCGGATCATGGTGTGGCTTTTGACATTGCAGGTAAGGACAAAGCCGATCCTTCTTCTTTTATTGCTGCAGTTTTTGAATGCATTGATATCATCAACCGTCGCAATGAATATGAAGAGAACCGGAAAAACCCGCTGCGGAAAATGACGCCTGCTATTTTGGCTAATGCCGAAGATGAGAAGATCGATGAGGGCTGAGACCGGTTATTGAAACACTGAATCCGGCACTCCTTTATTAATAATATAACCCGAATAGGTTATTTCCACTTTCCCTTTTTTATTCTTCAATTTATCTGTGGTTTGTTCTTTTTTAGTTCCATCATCGTAGTCAAAAGTAACGCCCTTGGGAAGTTTGTAGTCTGTTGTATTGAATGAAAAAATTACTTTATCGGCCAGCCCGTATTCTGCATATTTGCCATAGGTCATTTCAAGTTCATAGGTGCCGTTTTCTTTGGTGGTGGTTTTCGATCTTCTGATCAGGGATTGTGTTTCGTCAATATAAAGTGTTGATAAAACGATCTCGGCATTTTCATCTTTCGGCAATAATTTAATAATGCGGAGACCGGTACCGCTTTCTTTACCGGCATCTATAATGTCAAAACCGGTAGTATTGACAAAAATAGTATTGAGGTTAATATTCACTGATCCTTTCGGAATGAAAGAAATACCACTTTCATTCTTTATCCTGAGTTTGTTGGGTTTTTTATAATAGATCTTCACGGTGGCAATCGGGGCTTTAATAAAGATTACATTGGTTTTCATTTTTCCTTTGGCTTCGTAGTCATTCACCTTGTCAAGTTTAGCTCTGACCTTCTGAATAATTTCTTCCGGGGTTTGCGCATAGCCCGGATGGGAAAGCAGCAGCGCCATTATGAATGCAGATAAATATTTTTTTTGTTTCATCAGCTTAAAATATTTTTTTTCCTGAAATACCAGATGGCAATGAAAAGAAATGCGGCGGAATAGGCCAGCAGTATTAAAGCGCTTTTTACAATGGCGGAAAAATTATTAATGGAGCCCTTTACTGTTTCACCATCCACCCCTTTTACATAAAAGAAACCTTTCCACCCCAGCATGTGGGTCGTGAAAAGGTAGGGCTTTATCGTTTCATCATAAAAAGGAATTTGCATTTGCGTAAGTATGGTGAATACAATGATCACACAAACGGTAGCCACAATGGGGCCAATGGAATTATCGGCAAATACAGAGAACATGAAGGCCATGGCGGCTACTGTTATCAACCCAATTGCAGAGAAACCAAAAGCGGCAAAATAACGCCATAATACATCTGATTCCGACATAATATTCGCTTCAAGTTCTTTTGGCACGTAAAGGGAATTGGTTCCAAAGATCAGTATACTTACCAATAAGGAAAGAATAGCCACCCATAATAGTAATACAAGGGTATAAAAAACCGAAGCAGCGAATTTTACCAGCAATAAATTTGTTCTGCTTACAGGTTTGGATACCAGTAAACGAAGTGTCCCCATATTTGCCTCCCCCGAAATCATATCTCCCGCAATCAATGCTACCAGGATAGGAACATGAAGTAATAAAAGATTGAGAATAAAAAAACATATAAAATACCCATTGAGAATATCCCCGGGAGGAACTTCGAAGATCCCGTTCATTGCGCCCATGAGCATGCTTACATACTCTTTCCCCCCAAATTTCAATCCTATCTGGATCAGGAAAATAATGGCACCGATTACAGCAAAAGCTATATAGGTTCTTGGCCTTTTGAATATTTTATAGATCTCTATTTGCAGGAGTTGCAGCATATATAATTAATGACCGGTCAGTGATAAGAAAAAATCCTCCAGTGAATGCCGTGGACGAAGGGATACAACATTGACCCCTTTTTCCACCAGTGTTCTGTTCAGCTCAGGAATCAGTTCTTTTTTTATCGCCAGTAAAATATTTCCGCTACTGTTACCCTTCTCCACGAGGTAGTCTCCCCATTTTGTTTCTTTTATTCGCCGCACTGACATTTCCTTATCGTCTGTTATTAATTCCACTTCAGTGCTGGCAGGATTGAGTAATGCTTCTTTATTCCCTTCCGCCACTTTTTTTCCCTTGTTAATGATCAGCATTGAATCAGCAATAAATTCCATTTCATTCAGCAGATGCGATGAAATAAATAATGTTTTTTTTCTCTCTTTACTTAGATGTATGACCAGGTTTCGGACATCAGCAATACCCTGGGGATCTAATCCATTTGTTGGTTCATCCAGGATGATCAGCTGCGGGTCATGTACTAATGCTGTTGCAATGCCCAACCGTTGCTTCATGCCTTGTGAATATGTTTTTACTTTGCTGTGTGCTCTTTCAACCAATCCCACCATGGCCAGTTGATCCATCAGTTTCCTTTCTGAAATTTTTACACCGCTCATAGCTGCAAAAATTCTCAGGTTCTCTAATGCAGTAAGATATTTATACAAATCAGGTCGTTCAATGATGGCCCCAACCTGGCGAAGAATTTCTTTGCGGTGATTTTGCAAATTCGAACCAAATATTTCTATTTCACCGGAGTCCGGATTTATTAATGTAAGCAGCATCCGGATCGTCGTAGATTTACCCGCCCCGTTTTGCCCGAGGAAGCCATAGACCTGCCCCCCCTCCACAGTAAAGGAAAGGTCATCCACGGCTTTTACTTCCTTAAAATCTTTGCTGAGATGTTTTACCTCTATGACTGCACTCATTATTAACTATTAAGGCAAATGTATCACAAGCTTTGCCCCGTTATTAAAGTATTATAATCTTTATGAAAATATTTTCTCCGAAAAACTTGCATTTATTAAACACAGTTATTAGGTTTGTTTAAGATTCGGAAAACCACATATACCCTCGTAAAACTACGATAAACATCCGTACCTGGTTCTCCACCTTTTCACCACCTCATGTACGGTTTTATTTAGAGTAATGATTTGCCGGCGGTATAGTTTACAACCGAAAACTAACATCCAGTATTTCTATGGGTACTTGAAATTTTAATCAAACCCCAGAGAAATGACAAAATTCACTGCTTTTGTAATTATTGTAGCCTTGAGGATTGTTTATCATCCTTCCAGTGCACAACCTGTTACAGCCCCTTTTGCAAGCCCATCATCTCTTCCGGCATCCACCATTTCTATTGCCCCGGCAAAACTCATCAGTATTACCGGAACCATCAGTAATCATAAAGTGATACTGAACTGGGTGGTTGGTGAAAATGAAACAGCCGATAAGTTTGAAGTAGAGAAAAGCACCGATGGTAAGACTTTTACCATGGCGGCGCTTGTTTTTGGCACTGACAAACCCGAAAAGTCTAATTACCAGTTTTATGAAAAAGCCCGCAATCATAAGGTTTTATACCGTATCAAACTGATTAATAAGAACCGGCAAGCTGAATATTCTGCTGTTATAGAAATTAATCCCAACGTTTAATATTGAATCACTAAATTTTTACTCTTATGCCAAATAATAGAAACAAAGTGCTGAAGGAGGGATATAACCGTCTGAAAAAAATATTTGAAAAAATAACCAGGTCCGGAAAAGAACAGGCTCAGCCCCAATTAGTGCTTCAGCCGATCCGCAACCAACCGGCAGGCAGGCAGGTAAAAAATATTTGAGAGGTACCGGTCTTCAACACTACTGCGCCTTGCTACACAGCACACAGTAAGATTTTCATACACTTGGAGTACCAACAGAGAATGAGGCCCTGACAGTATCGTCAGGGCTTTCTCTATTTTATCCTTTACCGAGATAAGATTGCAGGTTAATGACATATTCTTCAAATGCCTTAATTCCCGGCCTGGTTATTTTACAGGTTGTTTGCGGATAGTTGTCTTTGAATTGTTTTATCACATCAATATAACCGGCATCTTTCAGTTTTTGAATCTGCACACTCAGGTTACCGGCAGTGGAATTCGTTTTTTCTCTTATAAAAGTAAACTCTGCTTCTTTGACACTTATAAGCAGTGACATAACGGCCAGCCTGAGCTGCGAATGTAATATGGGGTCAAGCTCTTTAAACATTGGCTTCTGCTAACCCCCTTTTTGCTTTTCTGTAATCTTTTTCCATGATAATACCCGGTATCAGCCAGGCAAAAACCGACGAAACGGAGATCAGGAGCAGGTCGATCTTAACCGATGTAAATACGGAAATGACGCAGCATACCCAGCAAAGGAGTCCACCCCACAACATGGGTCTGAACTTACAGGCGGCGCCGGTAACAAATGTGGGCATTCCATAAAGGATCAGGAACAACGGGCCTACGAATTCATAGACCTGGAAAGAAGATTTTTTTCCGGCCAGTTTATAATATTCTTCCGCCACGGGCTGCCAGCCATGCCCCATGACATTTACGACCAATATCATTAAACCGATGGTGATACCAAAGCCCAGCCAGAGATAATTCATATAGATATCATCATAGGTTATTACCCTTCGCTCCTTGTTTTCCTTAATACTGATGAATACCTGGGGAATGATCGCTACGACAGCAAGCCAGTAGATATCAAAAGGCAAACGGTAGTTAAACTGCAGCTCTGAGAATTTGACCAGGGAACAAATAGCAACCACCGCGCCCCACATCATGGCGCTCATACCGGTATCATGATACGCATTCTTTGCCTGGTTGATCATGGTAGCAATAAGATCAAGGCTCTCCTTTTCGGTTAATTGTTTTTCTGAATTTGTCATAGCAAAAAAGATTATTGGTGGGCAGTTTTATTTCTTGAACGGAGCATATAGGCCGGTATGATATAACTGATCAAAATGGCTGCTGCACCAAACAACATCTGGTAATCATACTCCACATATGCAGCGCCAATGGCTAATGCCCATGCTATTATTCCGCCAATGATCAATGGCCGGAATTTTATGATACTTCCCGATACAAAAGTGCCCAGGCCATATAACATGATAAAAAAAGGAAATACAGTTGTCTCCCACCCGGTCTTTGAAAGGATCGTGCTCAATACAAAATAGCTAATGCCCATTCCGATCCACAGGTACTTAAGGCTGTCGCTGATGTAGGTCTTTACCTTTCGTATCTTTTCTTCTTTAATGCTGTTATAAACAGAGAACACAACCCCAACAATGATTAACAACCACACTAAGTAATGTTTTTCATAGTTGTAAATATGCTTAAGCACAAACTGCGCTGTGCAGGCAATAAAAGTGATCCAGCCCCAAACCAGGAAATAAATGCCGTCATCAGACATATCCTGTTTTGTCTTGCTGATCATCGACCGGATGACCTGCAGGCTTTGTTCGGCCGAAAAGTTTTCGTTGGTCATAACTATTGATTTAAATACATGATCATTCCGGGAAACATTGTTTGTTATTTACTCAAGGGACATAAAATATTTGATCTGTGATGCTCCCCAGGAAGGGTGAATACTGCTGGCTGGTTTAAAGGTTTCCATTTTTTTGGCCGCTTCCTGGAACAGTTTTTTACCTTCTTCTTTGCTGCCGCCATATTGTTCCGGTGTATAATATTTGTCAATTCCTTCCAGCAGGTAAACTCTTGGATTTTCCGGGTCAAGTTTTTTGGCGGTTTCCAATGCTTCTGATGCGGCCGCGCCATAAATCATATAACGGCTCATGGGGTCCGCCATCATTTTGCCGGTATTAAACATTTTTGTCAGGCAAAAAATTTCAGAGTTGTTTTTTTCCAGCTCTTCCGCTTTTTTAAGCAGTGGTTCTGCTATATCCATCAATGGGTCAATCTTATCCAGCTGCTGTGTCGTAAAAAACATGTTAGCCTTATTGATATGACAAAGCGCTGCATAATAAAAAGGTAGCCACTGTGTTTTTTCGGCATTGGCAATCCGTTCAAAGGAATTGGCCAGGTCCGTCAGCCCGTCCATACTATGGGTGGTATCAACGGCCGGCACAAGGGCTTCCATGGCTTTTACATATTTTTCACCGGGGGCAATATCACCCTGGGCAAACACAGCAGTTCCGAGGAATGATGTCATCATAATAAGAATTGTTTTTTTCATTGTATAAAATTTAATTGTGATTAATTTATTTAAATAAAATTTTAATGCCCTATAAATTATTATTAATAGCATCCTGTGTCCGGTCAATACCGAAACTGAAAAAGGCCCCGATGAAAACAAACATCCTTGACGGTGGAACGATGGCTTCCTTTTTAGCGCCGTTATAAGAATACTGGTACCCGAACGTCTGCTTTAAATTCAAAATATTGTTGACGGAAATCACATAGACAACAAAAGACTTCGGATCCTTTTTGCCGATGGCTGGAATATAATTCAAACTAAAACTTACGCTATGAAAATCGGGAACAAGTCCTCTATCGGAGAATTTGTACCGGCTGCCATCATAAATGATATTATAGTAAGGTCGGCTGCTGGAATAAGTATAAGAAGTATTGAACCAGGTCTTCCAGGGGAGCACAAATTTTTTGACCACGAGTGATGCAGTATGTTTTGCTGCAAAATTCGGGGTGATCGCATCCGGGAAATTCAGGAAATCCCTTTTGGTATCCAGGTACGAATAAGATATCCAGTAATCAAGATTTTTAACTGTTTTTTTATCTCTCCAGAAGATCTCAAATCCTTTTGCATCACCAAAACCATTATTGTTAATAGCAACTCCGTCACGTCCGTTACTAAAACCGGTTTTTATGAGATCGTGATATTTTTTATAAAATATTTCGGCCCGGAAAACAGTCAGCGGCGCCGTTCTCAGGTATTGCGCAATATAATGCGTGGCTTTTGAAAAAGTCAGCGTGTTGGGAGAAGGCAAATATTTTGTTTCGGGGTTTTGATAAAAGACCCCATACGCAAATGAAGCCTGGCTTAATTTACCGGTCTTATAAGCCAGGGAGATCCTTGGCGCCACATTGACTTTATCAAGAGAAGAAGAATATTCAAACCTTGTTCCCAGTTTGGCGGCAAGCCCGTTTGTGATATAGATATCCCCTTCTGCAAAAAAGGCATTGATATGTTCTTTCAACGCATATGTATAGCTGTTGCCGCTATTATCACTAATTGTGGCTTTGTCCTTGCTGAAATTATATTCCGTTCCGAATCTTACAGCGCTTATACCCCGCAACCGTTTTTCAAAAAAAGCTTTTGCATTCAGGTAATTACCATGGGGTGATACATTAAAATTTTTAAATTCCAGCCCAACCAGTGATACTGTGGTATGATCAGCATCCTGCAGGGCGCCGGCAATATCATCTTTATTATTGGTGAAGGATACGCCTGCATTGAATTTCCAGCCGGAACCAAGATTTTCTTTCCAGGCAAGGTTTTGATAGATGTAGAAATTTTTCAGTTTGAAATAATCAAGATACCCTGCTGAATCAATACTGGGCGTACGGAATCCCAACCGTGAACCGCTGTAATTACTATAATATTTCAGCATGCCGGTTTTGGAGGTCTTGACCCGGAAATTAATATGCCCTTCATTAAAAGCAGGAACTTTAAAATAATCCTGCTTTTGTTTTAATACAGCAAACGCAAGTCCCAGGTTAGTATAATTATAATCAAATCCCCAGGAGAAATTTTTCTTTTTATTTAAAGACTGGTAACCTGCATCCAGGCCCAGAACCGACACCCCGAGGCTTGCTGTTTTTTGTTCAGGCAAATCAATGGACTCAAGGATGACCGCCGATGACAAGGCTTGTCCATATAAAGCAGAATAACCACCGGTGCTGAAAACAGTTCCTTTAAAAAGAAAAGTAGAAAAACGGCCATACCCGGAAATATTGGGAGCTGTGCTGTAAAAGAATTTATTCACCAGGGTGCCATCAATAAATATTTTTGTTTCGGCAGCTGTTCCACCCCTTACAAATAAACCTTCAGTTTCTCCCACCTGTTGTGCGCCGGGCAATGTTTTCAAGGCCTGCGTCACATCAGCATTGGCGCTGGCAGTTGTAACAATATCAATAGAATTTAAAACCACCCCTGCTCTTTTTTTATCACTTGCTTCAAAACTCCCTGCAGAGATTGTTACTGCTTTTAATTCTGTTATTTCTTCTTTTAAATTAATGTCAAAGCTTACCGGAACATTTTCCATTTGTATTTTTTGTTCAAAGGGCTTGTACCCTGTAAAACTGGCAACCAGGGTCTGCTCCCCTTTCTCTGATGTTTTAAAAGAGAACTTACCTGCTGAATCTGAAGTGGCGCCATCATAACTATCTTTCAGGCTGATGCTGACACCGTGCATGGGGTTTCCTTTATTGTCTTTTATCACTCCTTTGATAATTACCTGGCTGAACCCTCCCTGGAACAAAAACAGGCCCAGCAATAACAAAAAACAATTTTTAGTTTTTTTCATAAGCAATTTTCAAATTTCAGCACAAACATAAAGTAGTTTATAATATAAACCAAATTAATTTTTAATAAAAAAACCGTCCCGCCTTTGGCGGAACGGCCGGAACCCTTCATTAGTAAATATTTATTGTTTTATAATCTTTTGTTGTGCTGTTTGACCTTCGTAGCTTACCCTTACGATATAAAATCCCGGGGCAAGAGCACTCATGTTCATTGTTTCGGTTTGGCTGCTGCTGCCGGTTTCGGTCTTTTTAGAAACCTGGCCATTGGCATTTAATACTTCATAGGTTACTTTCTTGTTTTGCCACTCGTTAGGAATGCAGATACGAACTTCATTGATAACCGGGTTGGGAAATGCAACAATGGTTATGGCATTCACCGCTTGCTTACTGATCCTGATAATGCGGGTTTCAGAATACTGGCTCTTTCCATCAATGTCCACGGAACGAAGCCTGTAGTAAACAATACCTGACTGAATATTATTTAAGTCATCAGAAAAGCTGTAATTGGTATTATCGGTAGTGTTCCCGTTAGCGAATACAACAGCTGCATCATTAAAGTTAACACCATCAGTACTTCTTTCTATTACAAAATGACTTACATTAATTTCAC
This sequence comes from Chitinophagaceae bacterium, assembly GCA_041486045.1. Taxonomy (GTDB): domain Bacteria; phylum Bacteroidota; class Bacteroidia; order Chitinophagales; family Chitinophagaceae; genus JJ008. Next base: position 15,559 of record JBGPKR010000049.1, read on the forward strand.
TGGCCGTTGTCCATTTCAGATCAGCCTTATTATTATTAAGTGCCGCTGTAAATGAAACCAGTTTTACCGGCAGGGTTGATAAAGAAAATTGTCTGAACCATATCGAATTCATGCGGCTTGGGGAACTTACGGAAGAGTTGCCGGTAACTCCTCCAATTCTGAAAGTTATAGTTTTTTTATATTCATAATTATATGTGGCCATTATAGTAGTGGTAGTGGTGTCAATACCCGGGTAGTCCTGTGTTGTTCCTAAAAACTTGTAGTTATATTCAATTTTACCGGAATAAGTATTGACCGGTAAAGTTGCCACCAATATTGACTGCAAAGAAGTGCTGGCTGAAGTGCTAAAGGATGTTATTTCATTCATCTGGGCAAATTCCCTGAATGAACCATTATCACCGTCAATATCCAGCCCTGTTGCTGTGATATTTTGTAATTGCACTTTGTGACTGGAAGTCGTATATCCGGCATCATAAAATGTTATATCGAACTCTACCCAATAGTTACTATTGGCGGCTACGGTCCCATTTTTTCCTAATTGTGGCTGAAAAGCTTTATCCCAACCGCTATTGGTAATATCAATATTATCAATAACAACATTGTTGTCGGACCTGCTAGCTATTGTAAGTATTGCATCTACGCCGGTTGTTACATTGGGAAATACATATTTTGCTCCATTTTGTAGTGCGGTTCCGGATAATAAATAGGAGTTCTTAAATACCAGTTCATTTGTAGACTGTGCCTGGGCTGGTACACAAAAAGCAGTCACTGATACAAACAGCGCAAGTTTCAGGACGCTTTGCTTAAAGGGTACAAAAGTTTTCATCGTTTTCACTTTAGGGTTCAAGAATAATTTGTTAAGGTTCCTCTCAGGACATTGAAGTTTCAATGTTTATTTTCTTGATCACAATAAACCCGGTCTGAAACAAGATAAAAGCAGTACGGGTTCTCTTGAACTTCCTTCAACAGGCAATGAAAACCGATTTTTGTTCTTTGAAACTTCCAGGGAGGTAATATCCCTTTGTAAGATTAGTTTGTTTCACTGGTCGGATTACGTTGCTTTCTTAGGATTCGTTCGATTCTGATGCAAACATAATACACAGTTTTTTTACTTGCAAGTTTTCTGAGTATTTTTTCTTATAAAAAACCGTATTTTCTGTAGTATAAATACGATTTGTCTTGAGTATCAATATTCTGTAAAATTAAAATTTTGAAATAATAAGCAGTAAGCCCTGCTCATGGTCACAATAAATAATAAAAAAAGCGGATGATCATCAGATCAACCGCTACTTCAAAAATTCAAAATATAGAAATTACACTTTGTAGGAAGGGATCAAACTATTAGCCAACTCCACCATTTTCTTCAATCCTTCTTCAGGTAAATTACCTTTCTTAAACTCGGCCATTACATCCGGCAGTTTGGTCTCCATTTCCATTAAGAAATGTTCTTCAAACTCTTTTACCCTTTTCACGGCCACATCTTTTAAATAGCCAAAAGTTCCAAGATATATAATGGCTACCTGTTTTTCCACTGCAAACGGAGAGTATTGCGCCTGCTTGAGGATCTCAACATTGCGGGCTCCCTTATCCAGCACATTCTTGGTGGCAGCATCCAGGTCGCCGCCAAATTTAGAAAAGGCCTCCAGCTCACGGTAAAGTGCCTGGTCCAGTTTTAATGTACCTGCCACTTTCTTCATCGATTTGATTTGTGCATTACCTCCCACCCGGCTTACTGAAATACCAACATTGATCGCCGGTCGGATACCCGCATTAAACAGGTTACCTTCCAGGAATATCTGTCCGTCAGTAATGGAAATTACATTGGTAGGAATATAAGCTGAAACGTCGCCGGCCTGTGTTTCAATAATCGGCAACGCTGTTAATGAACCACCTCCCCGGACCAAATGCCTGATACTTTCCGGTACATCATTCATATTCTTTGCTACCTTATCATCGCTGATAACTTTGGCAGCTCTTTCCAGCAAACGGCTGTGCAAATAAAATACATCACCCGGATAAGCTTCACGGCCCGGGGGACGGCGCAACAATAATGAGACTTCACGATAAGCCACAGCCTGTTTTGATAAATCATCATAAATGATCAAAGCAGGACGACCGGTGTCACGGAAAAATTCTCCGATAGCTGCGCCGGCAAACGGAGCATAAAATTGCAATGGAGCCGGGTCAGAAGCAGAAGCTGCTACTATGATGGTATAATCCATGGCGCCTGCATCATTCAATGTTTTCATCACCTGCGCAATCGTAGATGCTTTTTGCCCGATAGCCACATATATGCAATAAACAGGTTTACCTGCTGCAAAAAATTCTTTCTGATTAATAATGGTGTCAACGCAAATTGCTGTTTTGCCTGTCTGACGGTCGCCGATCACCAATTCCCGTTGACCACGACCAATCGGGATCATGGCGTCAATAGCTTTGATACCGGTCTGCAATGGTTCTTTTACCGGCTCACGGAAAATAACACCGGGTGCTTTTCTTTCAAGTGGCATCTCATATCGTTCACCGGTAATAGGGCCTTTGCCGTCAATGGGCTCCCCCAAAGTATTTACTACCCGTCCCAGCATTCCTTCTCCAACTTTGATGGATGCGATCTGGCCCGTACGACGGACTTTCGCTCCTTCCATAATGTTTCCGCTTTCACCCATTAATACCACACCCACATTATCTTCTTCAAGGTTCAAAGCGATAGCACGTACACCATTTTCAAATTCCACCAGTTCGCCATAACGAACATTACCTAATCCATAGACGCGGGCAATGCCATCACCTACCTGCAATACAGTACCTATTTCTTCCAAATCGGCGGCTGTATTAACATTGCTCAGCTGCTGGCGCAGTATCGCTGATATTTCATCTGGTTTAATCTCTATCATACTATTTTGTTTGTCGTTTGTTGTTCTGAATAGTTAGCCATGAGCTGTTAGACTTTAGCTATTAGCTGATCTCGTTTTGCTAACGGCTCAGGGCTAATAGCTAACAGCTTATCGTATTCTATAAATAAAATCGTTGTTCTCGAATTGCTTTGCAATATTCTTCAGATCGTAGGCTATACTTGCATCAATCAGCTTATCACCTGCCTGTAGTACAAATCCCCCGATCAGGTCTTCATTCACTCCCGTTTCCAGTTCGATTTTTTGCATTTCTGTAGTATCCTGGATCTGCTTTACTATTGCACTTTTCAATTCTTCACTCAAGCCCGAAGCGGTGGTTAATTTTATGGTATATATATTTTTATTGACTTTGTATTGCTTTATAAATGCAGTAACCACTTCCGGTAAATAACTTTCCCGGCTTTTCCTGATCATCAGGCGTATGAAAGCAGTTGTTATTTCTCCAACATGACCATTAGTGACCGCCTCTACAATTTTTTCTTTTTTATCTGCTTTTATGACAGGACTTCTCAGAAGAATCACAAAATCCCGGCTGCCCTTACATACTGCCTGCAGCCATTGCATATCAGCAAATATGGTTTCCAACTGGCCCTTCTCAATGGCAAGGTCAATCAGCGATTTGGCGTACCGGGTTGCTAAACGTGGATTTGGCATTTTGTAGCTATTAGCTTTTAGCCTTTAGCTATTAGCTGTTCCATTTTGCTAACGGCTAACAGCTTATAGCTAACAGCTTAATTTAATTTAATTTTACTTCATCAACCAGTCCTTTGATATGGGCTTCCTGTGCTTCTTTATTTCCCAGTTCTCTCCGCAATACTTTTTCACTTACTTCAATGACCAGTTTCCCTACCTGGTTTTTTACTTCTGTCAATGCAGCCATTTTTTGTGTATTGATAGCCGCCTGTGCTTCCAGGACAATTTTATTAGCATCAATCTTGGCCTGCTCCTTGGCTTCACTGATGATCTTGTCTTTGGTTTCTCTTGCCTCTTTCATCATTTGCGCCCTTTCTTCACGGGCCTTTGCCAGCAAAGCTTCGTTCTCACTTTTCATCATGGCCATTTCAGCTTTTATTTTTTCAGCTGTTGAAAGTGAATCGGCAATACTTTGCTCTCTTTGTTTCAACCCTTTTACAATGGCCGGCCAGGCATATTTGCCTAATATAAAAAGCACAGCAATAAAGGCAACCAGCGTCCATATTAATAATCCAAAATCAGGTGTAAGAAGATTCATATATTGATCTTTAAAATAGCTTAATAAAAACTGCATCCGCCGCCCTGTGCTTGAGATGCAGTAGTTTGTTCATTAAAGAACAGCCAGCAAACCCACAATGATCGCAAACAGGGCAGCACCTTCTACAAGGGCCGCTGTCAGGATCATGTTAGCCCTGATGTCATTCAGTGCTTCCGGCTGACGGGCAATTGCCTCTACAGCACCTTTACCGATCTGGCCTACGCCAATACCGGCACCCATTGCTGCAAGACCGGCGCCAATAGCTCCGCCTGCATTTGAATTTGCTACATCGCTTAACAATACCATCATTAAATCCATAATTGTTGATTTATATTGATTATTAAAAAACTTATTTAAACTATTACGGCATCATTATACGCTGCTGCCGTATGCTTATCTTCCGCATGATGCTCTCCTTCCCTGGCCTGGCCGATAAATACTGCTGTCAGCATGGCGAAAATGTATGCCTGCAGAAAGGCCACTAATATTTCAATAAAATAAATGAATATAGTAAATCCTATGGCAACCGGTGAGGCAGCGATTCCTATGGTTTTGTTCATGGCAGAGAAAATAAAGATCAATGAAATGAGACAAATAATAATAATATGCCCTGCAACCATGTTTGCAAAAAGCCTTATGATCAATGCCATTGGTTTGACGAATACACTGACAAATTCAACAGGTACCAGGATAAACTTTACCCAAAGCGGCATCCCGGGAGGATTGAATATATGGCCCCAGTAATGTTTGTTTGAACTGGCCAGTATAACCGCAAATGAAATAAGACCGAGTATTACTGTAAAGGCAATATTCCCTGATACATTGGCCGTGCCGGGTATAAGCCCGAATATATTATTGATAAGAATAAAAAAGAAAACAGTAAGAAGATAGGGCAGGTATTTCAGGTAGCTATGACCCAGGTTGGGCTTTGCCACTTCATCCCTTATAAATACAATGATCGGTTCAAAAAAACCCTGTGTGCCTTTTGGCGCTGTCATCACTCCTTCTCCTTTTTTATACTGTTTCGCAATCTTCAGCATGATCCAGACAAAAATGATCAATGCCAAAAGCATCTGAACAACGTTGCGGGTCAAAGAAATATCATAGATCTTTACCGAAGGATCAATTTCTCCGTTATCATTGATGGCAAGAACTTGCTGTGCGCTGTATTTTTTCGGATCAAGTCCCCGCTCTTTTATATTTTCATCAGTAAGGATTATATAGTTCCTGTAAGCTTTTTCTCCATGATGAAATTTTGATGACATAAAAAAACTCAATCCTCTTTGCGGGGAGTAAAGGATCACAGGAAGAGGAATGCTGACGGGATGCAGGGAACCATCCTTATGTCTGATATCCAGGAAATGGAATTCCTTGGCGTCAAGGACATGGCCAAAAATAATTCCCTTGGCATTAAATGCCTCTTTTTTTTGAGTAGTATCAATACCTCCTCCGCCGGCTATTGCGGGGTTAAAAAAAGAGATAAAAAATAAGCTGAAAACCGCTACCAGTAAGGATTTGCTTCGTCCCAATGTCATGCCGTTTCTGAAATTTGCGCAAAGATAAGGGTGCAGGGGTGAAAAACCTTGAATTTGAAATTGTATATGATAAAAAATGAAGCCGGTTTCACAGCACTTCAAAATTTAAACAACATGCCCGGGGTTGCCACATTAAAACCCCTGTTTCTCACCTCTTTACACTCAGCTGATTCCTTTCTTAC
>JBGPKR010000050.1:0-21195 GCA_041486045.1 Chitinophagaceae bacterium
ACCTGGAAAGCATCTGGTCATGTTGATAATTTCAACGACCCCATGATCGACAACAAAGACAGCAATAAACGTTACCGGGTTGATCATCTGATTGAAACTTTTGCTGAAGAACAATTGGCAACAGGCAATGAACAATTGGCAAAAGATACCCTCGCTTCGATGGATGTATTATTAGCTAAAGATGATTTTGCAGGATTGAAAAAACTGATTGAAGACCATAAAATAAAATGCGCTGTCAGCGGTACCAGTAACTGGACAGACATCAGGCAGTTTAACCTGATGTTCTCCACGGAATTTGGGTCTTCTGAAATCCCCTCTTCGGGGGGTGGGGGGGCTGATAAGGTTTATTTAAGACCCGAAACTGCACAAGGTATCTTCGTCAATTTTTTAAATGTGCAAAAAACAGGCAGGATGAAAATTCCTTTTGGCATTGCACAAATTGGTAAAGCATTCCGAAATGAGATTGTAGCAAGACAATTCATTTTCCGTATGCGGGAGTTTGAACAAATGGAAATGCAGTTCTTCATCCGTCCCGGCACACAAAAAGAATGGTATGAATTCTGGAAAGAAGAAAGATTAAAATGGCATTTAAGTCTTGGCATTTCCAAAGAGAATTTCCGTTTTCATGACCATGTTAAATTAGCTCACTATGCCGATGCCGCCTGTGATATTGAATTTAACTTTCCCATTGGTTTTAAAGAAGTCGAAGGCATTCACTCCAGAACTGATTTCGATCTGAAACAACACCAGGAGTACAGTAAAAAGAAAATGCAGTATTTCGATAATGATATTGACCCGGCCACTAACAAACCTTACGGCAATTATATTCCTTATGTCATTGAAACTTCCATAGGGTTAGACAGAATGTTCCTGCTGGTAGTTAGTCATGCGTATGAAGAACAGGATTTAAGTACTTCGGAAAAGCAGGACAGCCGTGCGGTGTTGAAACTCCCGAATAAACTTGCTCCGATCAAACTGGCCATATTGCCATTGGTGAAAAAAGACGGATTGCCGGAGATAGCCCGGAAAATAATGGATGGTTGCAAATCCTCATTCCGCTGTTTTTATGAAGAAAAAGATACTATCGGCAAACGTTACCGCCGGATGGATGCGCTAGGCACTCCTTTTTGTGTTACAGTGGATCAGCAAACCAAAGAAGATAATACAGTTACTATCCGCCACAGGGATTCTATGCAACAGGAGAGAATTCCTGTGGATAAAGTGAAGGAAATTGTTTTGGCAGCGATTCAATAATATCATCTTTTCCACGTTATCAGTTAACAAAGCATTCAGTTTGTAATCATTTACTCCGGACTTCAGCAGTCATTAACCTAAACTTAATTTTATGAGAAAACAATTTCTTATCACATTATTATTGCTTCCCTGCTCCGGTTTTTTATTTGCTCAAAAAAATAATTCACTGCCCACTAACAATTCTATTGGTCAGACTTCTTTTATTGCTGAGGCAGGTGGCCCGGGTATTGCTTTTTCTGCAAATATTGACAGAAGATTTAAAACAAGCCGCCTGGGCTGGGGTGGCAGAATAGGGTTGGGTTTTGTCAGCGCCTATGATGATTATTATGATCCTGTAACAGGTTATTATTACGGGGGTGATCAGAAATCTGCGATCACTTTCCCGGCCCAGGTAAATTATATTTTCGGAAAAGAGAATTCTGCCCATACTCTTGAAGTTGGGGCAGGATTCACCTATGTAAGTAAAAAATTAACCATTATGAATTTTTATGATGATAAAAGATCAAATTTTTTTGGAACTTTTTCTTTTATGTACCGGCGCCAGCCTGTAAACGGAGGGTTTTCCTGGAGGGCTGGTTTTACCCCGATTTTTGCTCACAGCTTTATACAACCTTTCGGCGCTGTAAGTGTCGGGTATAATTTCTGATTTAATATCAAATCTTTGAGTAATGGCAGAAGTTAGCCGCCAGGCCTCTTTTATTTTGAAATCAATCAGCCCCCCGCCTGATTTTCCTCATATCCTGGTAGTATAACTCTGGCTACTTTCAGCACTGATTTTTAACACAAAAACGCTGAAATGGAAACCAACACAACTCCTTTGGTTGAAAGGAAACCAACCTCTTCAGATAAGCGTTCATTTTCCATCATGGATGGAAATGAAGCAGCCGCTTATATTGCTTACAAAACAAGTGAAGTTTGCGCTATTTACCCCATTACTCCTTCATCAACGATGGGAGAGTGGGCCGATGAATGGAGCAGCAATGATATAAAAAACATTTTCGGCGAAGTGCCGAAAGTAATTGAAATGCAAAGTGAAGCCGGAGCTGCCGGTGCTATTCACGGGGCTTTGCAGGGCGGTGCTTTAGCATCCACATTCACCTGCTCGCAGGGTCTGCTGCTGATGATCCCTAACATGTATAAAATTGCCGGTGAATTAACCCCGGTCGTTTTTCATATTGCAGCGAGGGCCATCGCTACGCATGCACTATCCATTTTCGGAGATCATAGTGATGTGATGGCAACCCGTTCAACCGGCTTTGCCCAGTTATTTGGCAGCAATCCGCAACAGGCTATGGATATGGCGATGATCGCAACTGCCGCCACACTCAAAGCAAAAATCCCATTCCTGAATATTTTTGATGGTTTCCGGACCTCACATGAATTAAACCAGATCTCTGTGATCGCTGATGAGGTCATCCGGGAAATGATCGACGAACAGGCAGTCAATGAACACCGCCACCGCGCCTTGAATCCCGAGCATCCTTTTGTTCGTGGTACAGCGCAAAACCCGGATGTGTTTTTCCAGAGCCGGGAAGCATGTAATAAATATTACCGGCAGGTTCCTGCTATTGTGGAAGCAACGATGAAACAGTTTGAGCAACTCACTGGACGTTCCTATAAACTTTTTGAATATTACGGACACCCTGAAGCAGAAAGGATTATCGTCATTATGGGTTCGGGATATGGGCCGGTACATGAAGTAACCGATTACCTGAACGACCGGGGTGAAAAAGTGGGTTACCTTGTTGTGCATCTTTTCCGTCCATTCTCTATCAGGCATTTCATTGATGCTATACCCAATACCGTTCAAAAGATCGCTGTATTGGATCGTTGTAAAGAACCGGGGGCAATAGGTGAGCCCTTGTACATGGATGTTGTCACCGCCATGCATACTAACTGGAAATATGAAATGCCGAAAATAACCGGGGGACGTTATGGACTGGCATCAAAAGAATTTAATGCCGCCATGGCCAAAGCCGTGTTTGATGAACTGAAGAAGAACCTGCCTAAAAATAATTTCACCATCGGTATTGATGATGATGTGACCCATACCAGCCTCAGGTGGGATAAAAGCTTTTCACTCGAACAGCAACACCTGTTCCGTGGCTTATTTTTCGGACTCGGGGCTGATGGAACGGTGAGTGCCAATAAAAACACGATAAAAATAATTGGCGATGTTACCGATGAGTATGTTCAGGGATATTTCGTTTATGATTCTAAAAAATCCGGGTCGCTCACTGTATCACATTTACGGTTCAGTGAAAATCCTGTTCGCTCCACCTATCTTATTAATGCCGCCAACTTCATTGCCTGTCATCATTTCAATTACCTGGAAAAATATGATGTGCTGAAAGATGCGGAAGAAGGTGCAACATTTTTATTGAATGCTCCTTACCCGACTGAAGAAGTATGGAAACAGTTACCCAAAAAAATACAGGAAGAGATCATTCATAAAAAATTAAAGTTCTATGTGATCAATGCTTCCAAAGTGGCAAGGGATACCGGCATGGGTTCAAGGATCAACTCTATCCTGCAGACCTGCTTTTTTGCTATTTCCAATGTAATGCCAAAGGACGAGGCAATACAGCATATCAAGGATGCCATCAAAAAAACTTATGGCCGCAAAGGAGAAGAAGTAGTGCAGAAAAACTTTAATGCCGTTGACCAGACATTGGAAAATCTTTTCCAGGTTGATTATTCCAACTACACGATCGGGAAAAAAGAAATTGAAGCGCCTGTCAGCACCGAAGCGCCGGATTTTGTACAGAATGTATTGGGAAAAATTATTTCAGGTGATGGTGATGATCTCCCGGTAAGCGCATTTCCTGTTGATGGTACCTATCCATCCGGCACCACTAAATGGGAAAAAAGAAATCTCGCCGAGCAGGTCCCGGTTTGGGATCCTGAGTTATGTTCACAATGCGGTAAGTGTTATTTTGTTTGCCCGCATGCAGCTATCAGGGTAAAAGTTTATGACCGGGAATTCCTGGCCGATGCCCCATCCTTCTTTAAACATGTTGATCCGGTAGGTAAAGAATTCTTCAAAGACAAAGAAGCTTATACGTTGCAGGTGGCTGTGGAAGATTGCACCGGTTGTAAGATATGTACTGAAATATGTCCCATTGAAAGTAAGACCCAACCCGGTCATAAGGCTATTGACATGATGGATGTGCTTCCACTGAAAGAAACCGAAAAGAAAAACTGGGATTTTTTCCTTTCATTACCGGATATTGACAGGACAAGGGTGAACAAAGGGACCGTCAAAGGTTCACAATTATTAGAACCATTGTTCGAATTCTCCGGTGCCTGCAGTGGTTGCGGCGAAACTCCATATTTAAAATTACTCACGCAATTATTTGGTGACAGGATGATCACGGCCAATGCAACAGGCTGTTCATCTATTTTCGGGGGCAATCTCCCGACAACACCATGGACTACCAACAGTGAGGGGCACGGACCGGCCTGGGCCAACTCCTTGTTTGAAGACAATGCAGAATTTGGTTTGGGAATAAAACTCGCCACCGATAAGAAAAGGGAAATAGCTATCCGCTTACTGAAAGAATTAAGGGAAGTAGTAGGCAGCGAACTGGCGGATGCTATTTTAGCCAATGCAGAAAACTCGGAAGCTGAATTAATACTGCAACGAAAAAATGTAAATGAACTGAAGAAAAAACTGCGTGATCTGAGAAGGGAAGATTCATTTCGTTTGTACCAGGTGGCAGATTTCCTGGAAAAGAAATCTATGTGGATTGTCGGTGGCGATGGCTGGGCTTATGATATCGGGTTCAGCGGGCTGGATCATGTATTAAGCACCGGTGAAAACGTGAACATACTGGTAATGGATACGGAAGTGTACAGCAATACCGGCGGACAAAAATCAAAAGCATCGCCGATCGGGGCCAGTGCGAAATTTTCTATCAAAGGAAAAACAACCGGTAAAAAAGACCTGGCCATGCAGGCCATTGCCCATGGAAGTGCATATGTTGCTCAGATTGCGATGGGGGCAAATGATGTGCATGCACTTAAAACAATTTTGGAGGCAGAAGCTTTCCCCGGACCTTCCATTATCATTGCTTACAGTCATTGTATAGCACACGGATACGATATGTGTCATGGTAATGAACAACAAAGCCTTGCGGTAAAAACCGGTTACTGGCCGCTGTTCCGCTATAACCCGATGAAAGAAAAAGGGCAGCGCTTTACATTGGATTGCAAACCGCCATCTGTAGCTCTCAATGAATTTTTATATCATGAAAACAGGTTTGCAACCATTAAAAACAATTATCCCGAAAAAGCAATCGAATTTTTGGCACTGGCAAATGAAGGTGTGCAGCGCAGATGGGAAACAATTGAAGCGTTGAAAGCACTCTGATAATGGCGACGGTTATGAGCCTGGTTATTAAACCGGGTAATTGCATTTTAAGCAAGCAACTACCATATGAAACAACCAGAAGAGAAGTGCAAAATATTTCTTAATTAATAAACCCCTTTTGTATGAATGAGAATCTAAGTCCCGATAAAAGGAAGCTTTATCGCTTACCATGGTCGACAAATGATAACCCAATCGGGTGGGTTGAAATCACTGATATCTGCAACATTCATTGCGATGGCTGTTACCGGCTGGTGATGGGTGAAGGACATAAACCACTCAGCCAGATCAAAGAGGAGGTATCATTTCTGAAAAAGTGGAGAAATTGTGATGGTATTTCGCTTGCAGGCGGCGAACCCATCTTACACCCGCAGATAGTTGAAATAATTCAATTTATCACCGATAACGGCATGAAAAGCCTGATCCTGACCAACGGCTATGCTTTGGATGAAGGACTATTGCTTCAATTAAAAAAGGCCGGACTCACAGGATTAAGTTTTCACATTGATACCACACAAACCCGACCTGAGTTTAAGAAAATAAAACCGGAACATGAAACCGATCTGAATGATCTTCGTTTGAAGGCAGCCAGGAGGTTAAAAAAGATAAGCGGATATTATGCGCATTTTGGCATCACGGTTACCCGTAAAAATCTCTATGAGGTTCCTGATTTATTGAAATGGGCCATTGATAATATGGATGTGGTAGGCGGTATTTCTTTGATTACGTACAGGGGAGTGCCGATACATGAGGGTGTTGAGTTTCATGATCAAACCGGGCGGAAAATTCCGATTCTGCCGGGTAGCTTAGGCTATTCCGTGTTACCGGAAGAAATGGCTAATGCCAATGTAACTTCCAAAGAGGTGTATGCTGTGATCAAAAAACATTTTCCGGGATATGAAGCTACTGCCTATCTCGGAGGTACGGTGGATCATACCTCATTCAAATGGCTTATCGGGAATTTTATTACTAACAAAAAAGGAAAAGTTTTCGGAGCCTATGGAAGTAAAACAATGGAACTTGTTCAGACTTTTCATCATATGTGGTATGGCAAATACCTGGTGTATCCCAAAATAAAAATGGGGAAAAGAATTTTTTTCATGAGCCTGTTTGACAAAACTGTAAGAAAGGCATTTGGAAAATTTATTGTTTACTGCCTGAAAAACCCACTGCGGTTTTTTTATCGTGTAAAAGCGATCGGTATTGGAGTTATACAGGCTCCTGATGTACTTCCTGACGGACGAATTGACATGTGCGACGATTGTCCTGATATGTGTGTATTCAACGGAACATTGGTGAACTCCTGCCGCCTCGATGAATGCAGAAAATTCGGAGGGCTGCTGCATGTGAATGTTGTAAATGAAGAAGCAAGGGAGTTGCTGACGCGTAATAAATCGAAGGAGTTTGTCAGCCTGGAAGATGATTTGGTTTAATATAAATATATAGAGGCTAAGAATAAACTCAGGCGCTTCTGTTTTAAATATTTGTAACAGGTAATCAATAAAAGAAGTGATATTAAAATACAGAAGCTGACTTCGGTCTGCTTCTGTATATTATTATAGTTATATGAATGATAACATAATTCAGTTTATTCAAAAACAGACCTGTGCCACCCTTTGTTGTGTTGATGAGCAGGGAAAGCCCTGGTGTTTCAGTTGCTTCTATGCTTTTAACAGGGCAGATGGATTGCTTTATTTTAAATCATCACCTGATTCACGTCATTCGCCGATAATAAAAAGAAACCCATTCATCGCGGGTACAATTTTGCCGGATAAACTAAACAAATTACTGGTAAGAGGAATACAGTTTGAGGGGATGGTATTAGATGCACAGCATCCTTCCGCAGATAAAGCATCAGGATTTTACCATAAAAAATATCCAATAGCTCTGGCCATATCTGGTGAAATATCCGTCATTCAGATCAACCGGGTCAAAATGACTGACAGCACAAAAGGATTTGGGAAAAAAATATAATGGAGCCGGAGTGAATAGTCAGCTATTTCCGGATTACAACGATTTAGGATTAAAGTATCGTCAATAAGCGTTACCTTTATTTCTCCAAAACACCATCCTGCTATCTGACGGATAATTTCCGTTCGCTTCTCTCGTTAAAAAGTAATGTAAATAATATTTAAACCCTCTTTGTTCATCCATGTATTATTCAACACAACATAAATTCCACATCCCTGTAATGGGATTGGCTTATACTATTGACAGCCCGGTTAAAGTTGCCCGGTTTGGTATCTCATCCGTTATTTCAATTGTTGAAGACCGGTTAGTGGAAATGATGCGCAGGCATTATTATCCAACCATCGGCCGGGAATATCTGCCCATCGGCACACAAGAAACCGATTACAGGGCTAAAAGAATTACCGATTACCTGAACCTGATAAATTCAATTGTTGAACAACAGGTTGAAAAACTCAGGAACGCTGCTTTTGAGGCAGGCTCTGAAATAGTGAAATATTTTGAGATGCTGCCGGATGATAGCATATTAAAAAGATTATACCGGCAAATGGTGAAAACAAATGATCAACCTGAAAAAGAAAAAATGGAAACTTATTTACGGGCAAAAATAAGACCCGGCAGTATTGATGTAAATATCATGACTAAGGTTGACAAGGAAAATTATAATAAACAGGGCGAATTGCAGGAGGATGGATCGGATGCAGTAGCCGCATTGCGGGGGTATGCAAAAAGTAATCTTGCAAACTCCTCCGTGGTCTTTTCGGCCGGAATGAACCCGAGGTTGTATAATTATCTTGAAAATTGTAAAGAGTTTGACCCGGATGAAACAGGAGAGTTTACAAAAAAAATAATTATAAAGGTCAGCGATTACCGTTCTGCATTGATCCAGGGAAAATATCTGGCTAAAAAAGGTATTTGGGTAAGTGAGTTCAGGATTGAATCCGGTCTGAATTGCGGGGGTCATGCTTTTGCGACAGAAGGTTATTTGATGGGCCCGATACTGGAAGAGTTCAGGTCCAATAAACAGGAACTTATTGATACGCTTTTTGAAATATTTAATGCTGCCCAACAGAAAAAAAACAATAGAAAGTTTATTTGTCCTCCCCGGATGATATTTTCTGCACAGGGTGGTATTGGCACTCATGAAGAGGATGATTTTTTGCACCGGCATTACAATATTGAAAGTACCGGATGGGGAACACCATTTTTATTGGTGCCGGAAGCTACGACAGTTGATGAAGCTACGTTGAAGCTACTATGTGCAGCAAAGGAAAAAGATGTAGTGCTGAGCCGCAACTCCCCGCTGGGTATCAGGTTCTATTACCTGAAAGGAACCAGCGCCGAAAATGAGAAATTGTCACGTATCCGCAATGGAAAACCAGGTAGTCCCTGCACTGAAAAGCACCTGGCTTTTAATACAGAGTTTACAAAAGAGCCGGTTTGTACTGCATCACACAAATATCAGAAATTAAAACTGGCACAGTTACAATCGCTTCATTTGCCGGAGCCTGTATACAAAAAGCAATTGAATGATGTATTGGACAAAGAATGTTTATGTATAGGGCTGTGCAATGCTGCTTCAATTAATTATGGGCAGACTTTTATTAAGAAATTAAATGCCGTAAATATTTGCCCCGGGCCAAATATTGTTAATTTCTCCAAAGTGGTTTCTTTGCAAACGATGACCGACCATATTTATGGAAGAATAAATATTCTTGACAGGGCCAAAAGACCACACATGTTTATCACAGAGCTGAATTTATATATTAATTACCTGAAAGAACAACTCGAAGAACATGCTGAGCCTGAACAATTTTCTAAAAAGAAAAAATATTTTACTTCCTTTTATAAAAATCTCAGAGAGGGATTAATGTACTATCGCCGGATGCCCGGAATATCTGCCACATCCAGGAACCAGTTTGCCAGGTCACTTTATTATGCCGGATTAGAACTGGATTTTTTAAATTATCAGTACGCCATTGAGGACAAGTAAATACTCAGGGATTATTACATCTCTGGCCTGATTTACCCCGTTTACTGATTTTCCCGCCAGGTAAACGCCAATAAACTATTTGCAAATCAATTATTGACTGAAAAGCAGGTGTTTTCAATACGATGAAACACATGCCTGTTCTGCTTTTTACGACCAGCAAACAAAAATGATTTTTATCATATTTTTTGCTAACAAGGGTCATGATGTCTTTTTAGTTAAAAAAGTACTTTGAAGAATATATTGGATAATATAACAATATGCAAAGAACTCTTTCTGAATTGTTTATTGCCGAACATGATATCATCCTGGAGGCAGGGGATCTTATTTCCTCAAAAGGAGATCTCTGGAAATCCGATCCTGCCGGGTATGAACAAATGGTAAAACAATTGCTCGTTTTTTTCTCCGTCTACGCTGATCAATTTCATCATTGCAAAGAAGAAGAAATATTATTTCCGGCTATTACCAATAAGAGCGAAACAACGGGAGCCGGTATGGTACAGGAATTAAATGAGCATCATGAGGAGTTTCGCCTGCTGATGCAAAAAATCCGGGCAGCACTTGGTATACATGATTTTGCTTCCACACAACAACTTCTTGAATCGTATATCAGGAAACTCAAAGATCATATTGCTGTAGAAAATGACGAACTCTTTCCCATGGCAGAAAATATTTTCAGTAAGGATGAGTTGGAAAAACTATACTATAAATGTGTTGACAAAGACCGGGAAATGGGATTAATTCAAAAAGAAGAATTTGAAGATCTTATTAAAAATTTAACCAGGAATGAAACAGTTCAATGATATACTTGCTTATTGTAACGAAGTAGCGTTTGACCTGAATTTTACAAAAGCCAAAGAATGGAAAATTGCTGATAAGAACAGGGCACTGCTGGGCTTTCTGCCGATTTATTTTCCAAGAGAAATCACGCATGCCGCAAATGGCCTGGCTGTTGGCCTCATGGGAGTTGGTGACCGGAAACAGATTATCAAAGGGGATGCGTATTATCAATCCTACATCTGCCATCTTCCGAGAGGGATTATTGAAATGGCGCTCGATAATAGTTTAGCGGCCTTTGATGGTTTTGTTTTCCCGGCCATCTGTGATTGTGTCCGGAATCTTTCCGGTATGTTTAAATTGGCTGAAAAAGGAAAATTTCAACGCTATTTTGATTACCCCCAGAACTTTGATTCATTGATCGGGGGTGTTTTTTACAGGCAGGAATTGCACAAAATCATTGAAGACACTTACAAGGTAAACGGGGTAAAACTTACTACTGAGAACCTGAATCACTCCATCAGCCTTTTTAATACCAACAGAAAACTTATTGAAGAGATTTATAACATCCGCCAGGAATATCCCTGGAGATTGTCTGCTGTGGATACCTACCTTATTATCCGTGCCGGTTTAGCTATGCCAGTCGAAGAACATAACCAGGTTCTCGGAGAGGTTGTTGAAATCATCAGCGAAGAAAGAGGAGAACCCATGGATAATATCCGTGTAGTAATTACCGGTTCATTTTGTGAGCAGCCACCTCTGGGGTTAATAAAATCTATCGAGATGGCCGGCTGTTATATTGTTGATGATGACTTCATGCAGGGGTCTAGATGGATTGAGGGTGAAGTTGATGAAAATACAAATGATCCTCTTGCCGCATTGACTGATGCTTATCTGAACCGGAGCACTTTTGCCTCCGCTGTGTATGATGTGGGTAACCCGAAAGGGAAACGCCTCGTGGAGCTGGTTAAAAACAGGAATGCTGATGGTGTGATCTTCAGTGCGGCAAGTTTTTGTGACCCGGCATTGCTCGACAGGCCTGAATTACAAAAGAACTGTGATGCGGCAGGAATTCCACATATTAATTTCCAATATCATGAAAACACCGGGCAGTTTAAAGTAATAAAGGAACAGGCTGGAACATTTTCTGACTCCATTAAACTCTGGGCTTAAAGAGATTGAACTAATAATTGAATAATGAATAACGAAATAAAAATAAATTCGAAGTCTTCAATCCCTCCGCCAGCTGGCGGAGGTGGGGAGGCTGCCATAAAGGAAAAAAGCATGATCATTCAAAAAGACATGCTTGCAAAACTGTTTCATGAGTTAAGCACCGCAAAAGAAACAGGTAAAAAAGTGGTTTACACTTTTGTTCCCGGAAACCTTACCGAGTTGATTTTATCATTCGACATGTTGCCGGTATACCCTGAAATCAATGCATTGCAATCCGGCATGCGGAAAAAATCAGGGTCCTATATCAAAGAGGCGGAGAAACTCGGGTTTAGTGAAGATGTTTGCACGTATGTAAAGTGCGATATCGGTATGATGCTTAACGGTAATATCGGGCCCACAGGAGAGAAGCTTCCGCCACCTGATCTGTTGCTGCTGAGTTATACAGGTTGTTTCACTTTCATGAAATGGTTTGAAAACCTGGAGCGGTTATATCCCGGTGTCCCGGTTGCTATGCTTCACACACCTTACCAGGAAGATGGTCACATTACTCCGGACCAGGTTGAATACATGGTAAAACAACTGAAGGAAGAAGTGATCCCTAAAATGGAAAAAGTTTCGGGAAAGAAATTTGACAGGGAGCGTTTATCCAACATGATGGTAAACTCAGCAAAAGCTGAAGATCTGTTAGTGAAGATATTGGAAAGTGCAAAACACAAGCCATCACCCATTGATGCGTACTTCGCGGGTGTTTATTACATCGGGCCGATATTTACGGCCTTCAGGGGCACTGAAGAAGCAGTTGAATATTATACCGAACTGCATGAAGAAGTAATGGAGAGGTTAAGACTCGGATTAGGTCCTGTCACACCTGAAGGTGAAATGAAAGAAGAAAAATTCCGCCTTGTTGTTGAAGGTCCTCCCAACTGGACCAACTTCCGTGAATTCTGGAAAATATTTTATGACGCCGGTGCGGTGATCGTTGCATCTTCCTATACAAAAGTTGGCGGTGTCTACGATCTTGGATTTCGCCACGATTCAAAAGAACCGCTGGAAAGCCTGGCAAAGTATTGTATGGGCTGTTATACGAATATGAATTTACCACAACGTGTAAATCTCCTTGCTGATTATGTGAAAGAATACCAGGCAGATGGATTTCTGATCAATTCTATTAAAAGTTGTAATTCATTTTCAGCCGGCCAGCTGATGATCATGCGGGAAATTGAACAGCGTATGGAGGTCCCGGTTGGGTTTATTGAAAGCGACCTCGTTGATCCCCGTTACTTTTCATATGCAAATATTAAGAACAGGCTCGAATCCTATTTCCAGATGCTGGATCAGCGTAAAATAATTATGGCACAGGAATCATTGGCCGTTTAAAAATTAATAATCATTCAATGAATAAATATTATCTCGGGGTTGATTTGGGTTCTACTACTTCCAAGGCTGTGATCATTAACGACCAGGATGAAATTATCGGAAGGGGTATTACCAATACAAGAGCCAATTATGCCGTGGCTGCAGATATTGCCCGGGATGAAGCCATTTATAATGCCCGGTTCTCGGTCCTGAAGAAAAAATTAGAAGGTGAAATAAAAGCAAACTCGCATTATAAAAAATATATTGATGACCTGGAAAGTGTTTTTCAATACGAACAATTTAAAGTGCGTCTTGATAAATTGGGAGAAGAATTACTTAAAACCTGCAAGACATTTTTTAAAGATGAAGCAACACAGGAAAAAATGCTCGGGCATTTAAGAAGCATCCGCAAGGCTTTCAAGCCGGTGATCAAACATGATTATTTATATAATAATCTCGGCGCCAAAAATCAATTCTTCCGTGATATCGTGTCAGAAAAGTATAACGAGGAAGTAAATAAACTTGAATTATCCCTTTTTGAGCCACTGATGACTGTTTGGGACAAGAGCATCAGCCCTGCTGAAAACCAGCTGATCACTTTTGATTTTAAGGAACTTATTTATAAAGCAATCGACGAACTGAAAGAGAAATACAAAAACCTGCCGGATGAAGTAACTGACAATACAAGTATCAATTTTGATGCTGAATTGAATTTATTAAAAGGAAATTTCGAACATGTTTCAGAATCGCTAAGGACACATATTGAGGAAATAACTGAGATTGAATTCAACATTACTAACATGACGGGTACAGGTTATGGCCGGGCTTTACTTCCTTTCCCGCAGGATTGCATCCGTTCAGAAATATTATGCCACGCATTCGGGGCTCATGCTATATTTCCTGAAACCCGCACGGTGCTTGATATCGGAGGGCAGGATACCAAAGCTATACAGGTTGATAAATACGGACTTGTTACCAGTTTTCAGATGAATGACCGTTGTGCCGCAGGTTGCGGACGTTACCTCGGTTATATCGCTGATGAAATGAGTATTTCTCTGAACGAACTTGGCCCGATGGCATTAAGAGCAGAAAAAGAGGTTACGATCTGTTCCACCTGTACCGTATTTGCGGGAGCAGAATTAAGGGAGTTAACCAATCTTGGTGAAAAAAAAGAAGATATCCTGGGTGGTTTGCATAAAGCAATCATCATGCGGGCCATGTCTTTGATAGCCCGTTCAGGCGGCGTATTCAATGAATTCACCTTTACCGGCGGGGTGGCAAGAAATCCTGCGGTCATAAAATATCTTTCGCAGTTGGTAAAGGAAAATTATGGCGACAAAATAAAAATAAACATACATGCAGATTCAATATTCATGGGAGCTTTAGGCGGGGCTATGTTCGCAAGAAGGAATTTGAATATTGCGCTGCCATCCGGTAAAAAAGAAATAGCAGTAATGAACTAATGATGAGTATTAAAACTGGAATATGAAATTACCGCTTTATACAATGGGCATAGATATCGGCAGCAATTTTATCAAATTGGTGCTGATGGATTATTCTGCACAGCCGGAGTTGATGGACAAACAAACTGAAAAGATCAGGAAAAGAAATCCTACACAGGTTGCGGATGAAATGATACAGGTAATGCTGCGGAAATTCAATCTGAAATACGAAGACCTTGCCTATCTCGCTTCCACCGGTGAAGGTGACCTGGTGAAACGCAAAAGAGGGCATTTCTATGGAATGACAACACATGCAAAAGGAGCTAACTACTTTTTCCCTGATGCAAAAACAGTTGTAGATATGGGAGCACTTTATGTTCGTGCAATAAAGATATCTGCTGATGCCCGGGTACTGGATTACAAAATGACCGGGCAATGTGCATCCGGATCCGGGCAATTTGTAGAAAACATTTCCCGCTACCTCGGATTGTCTATTGAAGAGGTCGGGGATATTTCTTTGCAGGCCGATACGCCCGAAGTATCATCGGGAATTTGTGCTGTGCTGGCAGAAACAGATGTGATCAACATGGTATCCCGGGGAATTACCACGCCAAACATTATCAAAGGGATCCATCTTTCTATAGCCAACCGTATCATTAAATTAATGAGTTCACTGAAAGCTGAATCACCCATAATCCTTACAGGAGGAATGGCTTTAAATAAAGGAATGCTCCAGGCATTGGAAGAACAATTGAAGGAAACAGGAAAAAAATTTGAGGTAAAGACGCATCCTGATGCAGGTTATGCGGGAGCAATCGGGGCCGCATTATGGGGGGGCTATCGTCATCTTAAATTAAAAGAAAAACAAACCGTGGCCGTATAAAATTCAAACTAATGCCAGTACTTGAATCAAAAATAAAACCCGGGGATATCATACCAAACACCGCACTGATGCTGCAACGTAATGTGAAGGCGTTTGGGAAAAATATTGTTTACCAGGAAAAACGAAATGAAAAATACGAAAGCATTACTTGGGATGAATTATACAACAACATCCTCAATATTGCATTTAATCTTAAGCAATATGGATTTTCGGCAGGAGATAAAATGGTCATTTTTTCACCGAACCGCCTGGAAATGCTGGAACTGGAACTGGCTGTAATGTCTTCCGGCGGAGTTGCCGTTCCCATTTTTGCATTTTTTCATAAGGAAACGGCGGAATTGCTGATCAGTCATTCAGATGCAAAATGGCTGGCCGTGGCCGGTGAACTTCAGTTGAGCCGGGTGGATGATACCCAGGTAAAAAATATTTTTGTTTTTGACAAAATAAGTAAAAAATATTTTTCAAATCAACAACCTTTTGATGAATTGCTTGCTGAACGTACGGAAAAAAATTTTTCATTGGATATAAATGAAGCTCCTGATGAAATTTGCCTGAATATGTACACATCCGGTACAATGGGTATCCCGAAGTGTGTGCAACTTTCGCATAAAAATATTTTATCACAGCAGGCGGCGCTCTCCATGGTCTGGAACCTGGATGAAACAGATCGTTTTCTTTCTTATTTGCCCTGGCACCACAGTTTCGGAGGTATTTTCGAATTATTTACTTCCTTGTACAATGGTGCAACGTACTCGCTTGAACCCGGCTATGGAAAAGACCCGGCAGTGATCCTCGAAAACTGGACACTGGTTCAACCAACTGTTTTTTTCAGTGTACCGAAAGTGTACCAGTCACTGGTTGACCTGACTAAACATGATAACCAGGCAAGTGAACTCTTCTTTCATTCTCAATTGAAATTTATTTTTACTGCTGCTGCAGCGCTGCCGCAAAAACTTTCAGATGAATTTGAAAAACGCCATATTCCTGTGATTGAAGGTTGGGGACTTACGGAAACTTCACCCTGTTGCACAATTACAGACCCCACAAGGAAAAGAGAACCGGGTGTTGTTGGTTTCCCGCTGCCGGGTATCAGTATCCGCCTCGCTGAGGATGGCGAGATACTGGTAAAAGGTCCCAATGTGATGAAGGGATATTATAAAAATGATGAAGCGAATAAAGGAATATTTACAGAAGATGGCTGGTTTTGCACAGGGGATGTAGGTGAGATGAAAGAAAATGGTCTGAAACTCATTACAAGAAAAGACAGGATCTTCAAATTATCAAACGGCGAAAAGGTTGTCCCCTCTGACCTGGAAAAACTGATTGAGTTAAAATGTCATTATATCTCTTTTGCCATGGTTGTAGGAAACGGAGAGGAATATCCTGTTGCCTTGTTATTTCCTAATAAAAAACTTATAGAACGGCCTGATTATGCCCTCTCACCGGAAGAAGGATGTTTTTGTCCCCGCAACCTGAATGAACTTTCAAAATGTTTACGGGGATGTTTACATGATGCCAACTGTGCCATAGGACAAAAATTTGCCAAGATAAAAGCAGCTATGATTATTAATGATGAGCTTTCTTTAGAGAAAGGAACATTAACTCCATCCATGAAAGTAGCCCCGAAAAATGTAGTCAACGCTTACCATGCCCATCTTGAAAATTTATACGGGTCGGGAAACCCTGTTGATAATGAAGTGTATATTATAAGAATGGCGGAAGCCGAAAGTGTTCTTGGAAAAATAATCACTATTTAATATGTACGAGATAAAGTCCACACACCTGTTACGAAAGCTGATGAAAGATTATTTCACAGGTTTTGAGCATGCCAAAAAAATTGCATGGTGTACAAGTGTTGGTCCGGCTGAATTACTTCGCTCATTTGGGTTTGAGGTTTATTTCCCGGAAAATCACGGGGCATTACTGGGGGCAACCAGGCAGGCTGGTGACTATATTCCCTCTACCGTTAACCTGGGTTATTCAGGCGATATCTGTTCTTACCTCACCAGCGATATTGGTGCTTATCTTAATAAACAGACACCATTAACGGATCATTATGGAATGAAAGGGATCCCGAAACCTGATTTAATTGTTTACAACACCAATCAATGCCGTGAAGTACAGGAATGGTTTAACTATTTTGCAAATGAGTTCTCCTGTCCTGTTATCGGGATATTTCCCCCAAGGCATTTGGATGAAGTTACTGCTGCCCAGGTTAATGATGTGAGTGATCAGTTCAAAGCAATGATCCCGTTATGTGAAGAAACAAGCGGACAGAAATTTAATATAGATAGTTTCAGGCAGACACTTCTTGTAAGCAGGGAGGCAACTGAGCTGTGGAAGGAAGTTCTGGCCACAGCAAAAAATTCCCCTGCTCCGATTAGTTTTTTCGACAGCAGCATTCACATGGGACCAATTGTTGTACTCCGGGGGACACAAATAGCTAAAGATTACTATCAAATATTATTGGATGAATTGAAGCAAAATGTGGCTGGTAAAACCGGCGTATTAAGTGAGGAACACAGCCGTATTTTCTGGGACGGTATGCCGATATGGGGGAAACTGAGAACACTTTCCAATTTGTTTATTGAGAATAATGCTGTCGTTGTCGCTTCTACGTATTGCAACAGCTGGGTGTTTGATGCATTTGATGAACGGGACCCGTTTGCATCATCAGCAAAAGCCTATACAGAAATTTTTATCAACAGAAGTGAAAACGCAAAAATGAAAATGCTGAAACAGATGGCTGACGAGTTCCGTATTGACGGGGTAATTTTTCATGATGCCAAAACCTGTTTCAATAATTCAAATACCCGGTTCGGGTTGCCGTTACGGTTTTACAAAGAATATGGAATCCCGGTATTAGTTATTGAAGGGGATTTGTGTGATCTGCGTTTCTATTCAGAAGGGCAAACCACCACAAAAATTGAAACATTCATTGAACAACTCGAAAACCAGAAAATTGTGCATGTATAATATGGCTGAAAGAAAAATAAATAAGATCGGTATAATCGGGATGGGCCCGGTAGGAAGCATTCTTGCATCACATTTTAAAGATGCCGGACTGGAAGTAGCTATCTGTGACCTGGATAAAATGAAGATGAATCTTATCAGGACTGAAGGTGTTACCCTGGAGGGGGTGGTGAACAAAAAACACTTTTTCAAACAGGTCTATACGTCGGTAGCAGAATTTGAGTCATTCAATCCTGACCTGCTTGTTATAAGTGTAAAGACCACTCATTTACCTTCCCTGCTGAATGAAATAGTAAAACTCAGCAATACCGCAACAGGGGTGGCCTGTGCCATGAACGGAATTGATGTGGAGAATATGATTGCTGCAGCGATCGGGGAATCCCGGACATTCAGAATGGTACTGAATTTTGCCGGTAACCTGAATGCACCCAATATTACCAGGGTTACTTTTTTTAATCCTCCAAACTATATCGCATCTGTTGATGACTCCCGGAAAGCGGAAGCCAATGAAATAGCAGATTTATTAACCGCTGTTTCTCTTGACAGCAAAGCAGTCAGCTCATTTGAGTTATTGAAATGTGTTTGGGAAAAAACAATTCTTAATTCGTCGCTCAGCGCTTTGTGTGCGGTGGGCAGAATGACTATACGGGAAGCTATGAGCAACCCGGATACAGTTGAGTTAATAGAACAGGTTATTGAAGAAGCTGTGGATGTAGCTGCAGCAGAGAAAATATTATTTGATGATGATTTCATACGCAAGTGCCTTCGTTATCTCCATAAAGCCGGTAATCATTTTCCATCACTGGCGGTTGACCTGCTGAATAACCGGCCCACAGAAATTGATTTCATGAACGGGAAGATTGTGGAATATGGCCGGAAACATTATATCCGTACTTCTCTTAACCTGACTTTTACGAATATGGTGAAAGCGATGTCAAATAAGGCCTATACTACTACGGTTAAAACGGCTAAAACAGCTGTTGAACAAAATACGCTGGCAAAAGAAATCATTTCAGGAAACGGTAAGGGGAAATCAAATAAGTATTTTCTTGGTGTTGACCTCGGTTCTGCCTATACAAAATTTTCAGTCATTGATGAGCAGGAGAATATCCTGTTTCAAACAGCTCTGAAAACCCTGAACCGGGACCGGATTTCTGTCCGCCACGTTATTGAAGCTTTGAAAAACGAGTACAGCATTAATGCTACCTGTGCAACCGGCTACGGCCGGAAACATTTTCCCAATGCAGACATAGTAAAAACAGAATTGAATTGTGCGGCGCTGGCTGCTTCAAAATATTTTTCCGGGATTAAAAATATTATTGACATCGGGGGAGAGGATATCAAAGTGATCAAATGTAATATGGAAAATAATATTGAAAACTTTTATCTCAATGATAAATGTGCGGCCGGTACAGGTTCATTTCTTACGGAAGTAGCTGAAAGGGCCGAGATTAATATTACGGATATGAGTGATCTTGCCGCTAAGTCATCTTTCGGAAAAGAATTGAATAGTTTCTGTACTGTTTTTGCCAAAACAGAAATAATGAACTGGCTGTTTGAAGGATTACCGGTGGAAGATATTGCGAAAGGGATCTACCTGTCTATTTTAAACAGGGTTGTAAAATTGCGGATTGACCCGCTTGCACCGGTTTATCTTATCGGGGGTGTCATTGCCCATCACCCATATCTCAAAAATCTTTTGCAGGAAAAGTATAAAAAAGATGTTCAGGTGATTGACAGGCCCCAATACACGGTATCATTTGGTGCAGCATTGTTTGCGAAAGAGTCATTTGAAAAAGGAAGGTCAAAAGAAACTGAAGCCCTGGCCACTTCGTCAACATAATAATATGAAAGGGTATCATAATAAAAAAAAGGGAATTGGGATCTTGTTTGGGGATATTTTCCTGGTTAACGGGATGCGTACCCCTTTTGGAAAATATTGCGGCACATTGGCCCAGGTATCACCTACGGATCTTGGAATTGTTTCTTCCCGGGCAGCTTTGCAAAAATGTAACCTGGAACCAACGGAGATGGATCAACTTGTTGTGGCTAATATCGGCCAGAGTTCATATGATGCTTATTTTCTTCCCCGCCACATTGGTTTATTTTCAGGACTCCCGGTTGAAATACCTGCATTAATGGTGCAGCGCATCTGCGGCTCAGGTTTTGAAACACTGATAACAGGAGCCGAACAAATTACTCTTGGAAAGGCAGGATCAGTATTATGTACTGGAACAGAGAATATGTCGCTTTCTCCTACAGCCAGTTTTGGGAACCGGATGGGTCATCCTCTCGGGAGACCTGTATTTAAAGATATGTTGTGGGAAGCGCTGGATGATACAGCTGCCGGGTACCCGATGGGCTTTACAGCAGAGAATGTGGCAAAGATTTATAAAATTACAAGACAGGATTGTGATCAGTATGCACTGACCTCGTTTCAACGTGCAGTAGTGGCCCGGAATAATAAATCACCGGAAGATGAAATTACTCCTGTTAATTCTGCAGTATTTGAAATAGAGGGATTAAAGTCAAGAAAATTCCGTTTGCCTGCCGGTATAAAAGATTTTGTAACGGATGAGCAGGTGAGGGAAACAACTCTTGATGCCCTTTCTAAATTGAATCCCGTTTTTTCTGAAGTGGGTGTATTAACTGCGGGTAATTGCAGTGGTATTGTTGATGGAGCTGCATCTTCTGTTGTTGCCAATAAAGAGTTTATTCAAAGCAGGAAACTGAAACCGCTGTCAAAAATTATTGCAGGGGCAAGTTGTGGCGTGGATCCTAAGCTGATGGGACTCGGCCCTGTGCCTGCCATCAATTTGTTGCTGGAAATGACAGGGTTGAAGATCCCTGACATTGGCTTATTTGAAATAAACGAAGCATTTTCCGCACAGGTGATCGGCTGCGAACGGGAACTGAAAATTGACAAGGATAAATTAAATGTAAACGGAGGGGCCATCGCCATTGGCCATCCGCTTGCAGCAACAGGGCTCCGGTTATCATTAACTATTTC